>JBASBA010000300.1:0-4845 GCA_049650885.1 Alteraurantiacibacter sp.
GCCGTATTCAGCCTGCACGTAACCGGTCAGGTCACCAAGCTCAGGTGCAGCCGGGATATAATTGATTACTCCCCCCGTCGCGTTTCGGCCATAGAGAGTCCCCTGCGGGCCCTTCAGGATTTCGACACGCGCCATGTCGAAAAAATTGATGCCTCCTGCGGAGCTTGCACGTCCCAGATAGACACCATCATAGTTCTGGGCGACCCCGGAATCCTGCAGCGGATTGACGGTCAGTGCACCCACGCCCCGAATGAACAGACTGGTGAGTGGTCCACCGCCGGGACTAACCCCGAGCGACGGCGAAATGCGGCCCAGATCAGCGGCGTCCTCGATATTCAACCGGGCAAGCTGATCAGGGGAGAGTGCATCGATTGCAACCGCAGCATCCTGCAAACTTTCCTCACGGCGCTGCGCGGTAACGACGATTGTGCCAAGCGCCTGCGAATTGTCACGGCCCGTATCGTCAACCACTGCGGCGGTCTGATCCTGCGCCATCACCGGCTGCGCCGCAGCGAGGATGGCGAATGCCGAACTGGCGAGTAAAAACTTGTGCATCGCTGAATCTCCCAAGCAGCCACTGTGACCGCGGCCTTCGCTTGCTTTTTCACATTCGGTGTTCCAACAGTCCAATCTTTTGTTTTTCTCAGAACCCATAAGTGTTACTTATACATTATGCGACTGAACAACTTTGATCTGAACCTTCTTGTAGCTTTTGAAGCCTTGCTTCAGGAACGTAGTGTGACACGCGCGGCCGCGAGGTTAAATGTCACCCAACCAGCCATGAGTTCATCACTGAAAAGGCTTCGCGAGAGCTTCAAGGATGAACTGCTCGTAATTCACGGCAAGAAGATGATTCCAACGCAGCATGCCTTGGCCCTCGCTCCGCACGTCAGCGAGGCACTCGTGTTGCTGAAGGGGCTTATTTCTACTAGCACGAGATTCGATCCGGCCACGTCAACAAGGCAATTCCGGGTCAATGCGTCAGACTACATCACGACCGTTCTGCTTGCTCCACTGATCGAACAGCTTCAGGAAGAAGCGCCGGGGGTCAGGCTCCAGCTTTCTCTACCGGGAAGCAACAGCTCAAGCTTGCTCGAAGCTGGCGAGATCGACCTCATCCTGACTCCGGAAGAGTTCATGGAGGGTGACCATCCCACCGAATTGCTTTTCGAAGAGAGGTTCGTCGTCGTGGGTACGAAGCGCAATCGGCTTCTGGCCAAACCGATGACCCGGAAGACCTTCCTTGAAGCGGGGCACATCGCGGTCCGTATCGCGGATCAGGACACCTTCATTGAACGAGAACTGTTCAAGCTTTTGCCGGAGCGGCAAGTTGAAGTCTTTGCCCAGTCATTCATTCAGGTGCCCTGGCTGCTAAGGGGTACGGATCGGCTTTCGGTCATGCACGAAAGGCTGGCCAAAGTTGTGGCCCCCGTACTTGGCCTGACCACAGTGGATCCACCACTTGCATTGCCGAGAATGCGCGAAATGATGCAACACCATGTAGCCCGCTCCCAAGATGCTGGATTGAGCTGGCTTCGTCGACGTATCACCAGATACGCCCAGGAAGTTTGATCGGCTGGAAAGCGGTCTGCTCTCGGGTTTTCAGCTTTCCGCGATTTAGGTTCAGCTTGGCTGCCAAAGCACGAAATTGCGACCGGGACTTGGTGGAATGAATAGCCGTTCTCGGGCCCGCGCCACGGCCTCTGGAATGACCGGGTTGGGGCGCAAAGCTGCCGTTTGCGCGCTCAATTGCCGCTCGGCTCTCTGGTCACAAATTTTTTCCAGATTGGCGCAACCCGAGGATCTGCGAACAATCGGCAAGCCGCCCGCGAATGGAAATCTGGCGAGCACACCCTACGCCGCGAATTCGGGACTTAGGCGGATGATTTTCTACTTAAACAGTGTTTTTGGCAGAATCGACCCGTCTACGAGTTGAGCGGGTTTGCGCTGAACCGCAGGGAACTCACTTTGCGATAAGCAGCGGTAATCACGAGATATTTCTCCGCGTTCTCGCGGGTCGCAGAAGAGTTGCGAATTTTTGCGCAAACCGTCACCGTTTCGCTGCCTTGATTGGCACCACTTCGGCACCTTCGCGGAGCTGGTCGAGGTAGTCGTTCCACCACTTCATCATCTTTACGCGTTCCTTCCAGTGCGCTCCGCGATGGTATGCTGCGCGGACCTTGTCGCTATCGCCATGGGCCAAGGCGCGTTCGATGGCATCGGGGTTCCACTTGCCGCTTTCGTTCAGCAGGGTTGAGGCCATCGCACGGAAGCCGTGAGCGGTCATCTCCTCGGTCGTGTAGCCTAGGCGGCGAAGGCCAGCGTTGATCGTGTTATCGCTCATCGGACGCCTGCGAGTGCGGACTGACGGGAACACATAGCCAGCCGGACCGGTCAGCCTATGGGCGTCTTCCAGAATCGCGAGGGCTTGGCGTGAGAGTGGGACGAGGTGATCCTTGCGCATCTTCGTCTTGTTTGCCGGGATCATCCATAAAGCGCCGTCGAAGTCATTTTCGCTCCACTCGGCATGGCGAAGCTCGCCCGGCCTCACGAACACATGCGGAGCGAGCTGCATCGCCAGCTTGGTGATGGGCTGGCCTTCGTACCCATCGATAGCCCTGAGCAGTTCACCGGCCCCTGCTGGATCGAGCACCGCTCCATAGTCACGGCGGGGTTCATCAGCGCGTCCCTCAAGTCACGCTTCGGATCGGACTTGAGGCGTGCTGTCGCGACCGCATAGCGGAACACCGAGCCTGTCAGTTGCAAGGTTCGCTTTGCGCTTTCCAGCTTGCCCTTACTCTCGATCCGGCGGACGGCTGTCAGGATATCGGCAGGCTCAATATCGGCGATGGGCAGATTGCCAATCGAGCTGTTGAGGACCGACAAGAGGTATTCGCAGCGCTTCGCTGTAGCGGGTGCCCAGGCCCGCGAACCATCGTGTTTGCGCTTCTCGCAGAACTCGGCGGCGAGGAAAGCAAAATCGCACGCGCCTTCTCACGCTGTTTTTCGCGTGAGGGGTCCTTGCCCTGCGCCAGCTGCTCTCGCGCCGCGTCTCGCCTTCTGCGGGCCGCTGCCAACCCAAATTCCGGGTAGCGTCCGATCGCGAGCTTCTTTTCCCGCCCATCGATGCGATACTTCATTCGCCACAGTTTTCCGCCGGTTCGCTCCACCAAAAGGAAAAGCCCGGACGAGTCGCTCATTTTGTAGGCTTTCGGACCAGCCTTAGCCTTGCGAATTCCAACGTCTGTTAGCGCCATGATTTCAAACCTTTACCCAGAAAAGGTTCCCAGGTTGGGGGCCTCTCGAATTGGCAGAAACCTGTGAGGCCCCCAAAAGGGCCCCCAATTTCGAGAGATTTGGCGAGACTAGCCGGGCAAATGCAGGTCTACGCAACGTCAAAGACCCTCGGATTTACAAGGGTTTTATAGCGTTTCCGGGATGTTTTGGGAAGGCTGCGCTGGAGCGGGTGAAGGGAATCGAACCCTCGTCGTCAACTTGGGAAGCTGCTGCTCTACCATTGAGCTACACCCGCATTTCAGGCACTTATGCCTGCCAGAAGGGCACTTTTTACAACGCGTTTTACAGCGATGCCCGCGGCCACGCTCTCTGAAGCGTTCCACCAGTTCGGTCAACGGCTATTGCGATCATGGTCAAAGTCGAGATGTTGGGCGATCGAATGTCAGCTTTAAACCGATTGAAGGGTGTCTGCTTCCACCCAAGCCAAATGCCGCCTTCTTCATTGGCTCGCTTAGCGGTGGCTGGCCTTGGGTTTGTTGATGACCTGTTTCGTCACGATTGTGGCCGCCCTGCACTTACTCGGAGGCAAGCCGATCCAATACACGAATGAACATCACAACCTGACAGATCATGTTTCCACCCCAGTAGCGGCTGATAGCTTTGGCTATGCTAGCATCCAAATACAGTCAGATTCACGTCTTCTCGGTAAGCGTGAGGGCATCTTCCATGTCCACACCGAGGTATCGAACGGTGTTCTCTATCTTGGAATGGTCCAGCAGGATCTGGATTGCCCGTATGTTGCCCGTGGCCTTGTAGATGATCGAAGACTTGGCCCAACGGAGCGAGTGTCCGCAAGAAGGGAAGCGTTTATTCCTGATAAGAATGTCAGAATTTTTATAGGGTTTTTAGTATACCCAGATTCATATTTACAGTCCGGTTCAACCGATGTGCGCCTCTTTCAATTGCTACAGCGCCCGTCCCAATCGTTCTCTACGTCGTCTAATTAGAATTCGGGGTAGCCGTGACGCAAGCGTGCCGCGTCAACGATTCCTAAACGCGATATTGCCGTTATCTGCTGGCAGAAGGCTGCTGACAAGCAGCGGCATGTCATCGAATGTTTACACGATATCGCCCCCTCCCGTGGACTCAGTCCACAAGCGTCTTGAGCGGAATTTCGAGGTCTGCGATCTGCGTGGGATTCGGCCTGGCGCGCGCTTCCACAAGCTTGCGCCCCTGTACGTAATCCTTCGTGTTGTTGACGCAATCCAGCGCTATCACGCAGCCATCCTTCAGATAGATGATGGAGAACTTCCGCTCCGCAGGGTCGCCACGCAATACGGTTGCGTCATGGCCGATCGACAGCCCTACCGTTTGTAGTCGCAGGTCATACTGGTTTGACCAGAACCACGGCACTGCATCATAAGCCTGCGGCTGGTCGCAAATTGCCTTGGCAACCACTGTGGCCATGTCGTTCGCATTCTGAACCGACTCCAGCCTGATACGGGCGCCTCCCGCAAAAGGGCTTTCATGCGCGGCGCAGTCTCCAATGGCATAGATAGCGGGCAAGCTGGTCTGGCAAAAGGCATCGACATCGACGCCGTTCTGACC
>JBASBA010000301.1:0-5404 GCA_049650885.1 Alteraurantiacibacter sp.
ACGATTGCGACATGACCGCCGTGATCGAGGCGCGCGAAGCCTATAAGGAAACTTTCGCCAAGAAACATGGCATCAAGCTGGGCTTCATGTCCTTCTTTGCAAAGGCAGCTGCGCTGGCGCTGAAGGATATGCCATCCGTAAACGCACAGATCGAAGGCGACGAGATCGTTTATCACGATTATGTCGACCTTTCCGTGGCTGTCTCCGCACCCAATGGCCTGGTGGTGCCGGTTGTGCGCAGCATTGACCAGATGAGCTTTGCAGAGATCGAACTCGCCATTGCTGACTATGGCAAGCGCGCCAAGGCGGGTGAGCTGACGATGGAAGACATGAAGGGCGGCACCTTCACCATTTCAAATGGCGGCGTGTTCGGCTCGCTGATGAGCACACCGATCATCAACCCGCCACAGTCTGCCGTGCTGGGCCTCCACCGTATCGAGGATCGGCCGGTTGCCGTGAATGGCGAGGTGGTAATCCGCCCGATGATGTATCTGGCACTCAGCTACGATCACCGCATCATCGATGGCCGCGAGGCAGTGACAGCGCTGAAGATCATGAAGGAAGCTATCGAAGATCCGATGCGGATGCTGATCGATCTTTGATCGAAAGTGATGCGCAGGATCTCCAGGGGGAGCTGACCTTTGCCAACCAGGCAGGGCATCTGTGGAATGATTTCTGGCAGCGTTTCGGCGGCCAGCCGGTTCTGCATGGCAAGAGGGTGCTGGACTTCGGATGCAATCGCGGCGGATCTGTCCACAGGGCATTGCAGGAAGGCGCGGCATCGGCAGTGGGTATCGATGTCAACTCCATCACTACGCAATTCGGTCAGGAGAAGCTCTCAAGGATTTGGGGTGATCGGACGGAAATTCTCTGTGGTGACATCCGCGACATGGAAACAGAGCCCTTCGATATCGTCATCTCTATCAATACTATGGAGCATGTGGCCGATATCGAAGGAACGCTTTCCGGCATGGTGGCCAAATGTAGGCCAGGTGGCGAACTTTTCATCGGCTTCGGCCCGCTGTGGTACTCACCATACGAGCATCACCACTACCCGCGCACCCGGTTGCCCTGGATGCACTTGTTGCGCGGAGACGATTTCGTGCTCGACGATCTGGCAAAATATGTTGGCCGCAGATACGATACGCCGCAAGAAGCCGGCTTCAATTGCGAAACCCCGGACAGGTTCCATGCGGCACTTCGTGCGCAGGACGTTGAAATTCTGTCTGCCAGACGCAATGTTGGGCGCTCTGCGTGGCGCTCGCGCGTTTCTCGATCGATGCTGGCGTTTGCCGTAGTGCCCGCGCTGGAAAAATATGTAACCGTGGGCATTTATTGGCATCTGCGCAAACCGCCCGCGCAAAAGGAAAGCAGTTCATGAGCGATTACGACGTCCTAATCATTGGTGCCGGTCCCGGCGGATATGTCGCAGCGATCCGTGCCGCACAGTTGGGCCTGAAAGTTGCTTGCGCCGAGAGCCGCGACAAGCTGGGTGGCACTTGCCTGAATGTGGGCTGCATCCCGTCCAAGGCCATGTTGCACGCGTCGGAATATTTCGATGCTGCCTCCAATGGCACGATGGAGCACATGGGCATCGAGGTTTCGCCCACCCTGAACATGGACAAACTCCATGGGCAACGGATCGAGGCAGTGGACGGCCTTACCAAGGGTATCGAGTTTCTTTTCAAGAAGAACAAGGTCGATTGGAAGCATGGCCACGCCACTTTCATCGACGCCAACACCGTGAAGGTGGGCGACGAGGAAGTGAAGGCGAAGGAGGTGGTGATCGCCACCGGATCCAGCGTCACCCCCCTTCCCAATGTCGAAGTCGACAATGCCAATCATGTCGTGGTGGATTCCACCGGTGCACTTGAATTGCCTCAGGTGCCTGAACACATGGTGGTGATCGGCGGCGGCGTGATCGGGCTGGAACTTGGCAGCGTATGGCGCCGCCTTGGGGCCAAGGTAACCTGCGTGGAATTTCTCGATGAAATCCTTCCCGGCATGGATGGCGATATCCGCAAGGAATCTCGCAAGATCTTCAAAAAGCAGGGCATCGAATTCAAGCTTTCCACCAAGGTCACCGGCGTGAGCGTGAATGGCAAGACCGCTACCCTTACGTTGCAACCATCAAAGGGCGGCGACGAAGAAACCATGACTGCGGATTGCGTGCTTGTGTCTATCGGCCGCAAGCCCAATACGGACGGGCTGGGTCTGGAAAAGATCGGCCTTGAAACAAACGATCGCGGCCAGATCGAAGTGGACGGAGAATTCCGCACCGCAGTCGAAGGCGTCCGCGCCATTGGCGACGTGGTTCCCGGCCCGATGCTTGCCCACAAGGCTGAAGATGAAGGCATCGCCGTGGCCGAATGGATCGCTGGCGAAACGGGCATCGTGAACCATGATGTGATCCCCAGCGTCGTTTACACCTGGCCTGAAATTGCCGGTGTGGGCCTGACGGAAGAACAGGCGATCGAGAAAATGGGCGGCGACAAGAAGGCGGTCAAAACGTCCAAGTTCCCCATGATGGCCAACAGCCGCGCCAAGACAAACCATGAGCCTGACGGGCTGGTCAAGGTGATAGCAGAGGCTGAGAGTGACCGTGTCCTGGGCGTCTGGGCCATCGCGTCTGTTGCAGGCACGATGATCGCAGAGGCTGCACTGGCCCTAGAATTTGGCGCGACCAGCGAAGATATCGCCTACACCTGTCATGCCCACCCCACCCATGCGGAAGCCATGAAAGAGGCGGCAATGGGCGTTCAGGGCAGCGCGATCCATATCTAGGGTGCCATTCCGGGATCGCCTCCCCGCTATTGCGGCGCTGGCCATCCCGGTGCTGGCAGGCACGCTATACATGGCGCTGGCGGGTGCGCCTTCGCATTATGCACTGACAAACGTCGGCGCGCTGGTTCTGGCCAGCGTCTGGATACTGGCAGGTCGCGGGCCGCATACCGCCACCAGTCGCCACATGCTTGCCATTGCAATGCTGGCTATCCTGCTGGCTCCTCTCGCCGTCAGTCCGGAGGTGCAATCGGCAAGCGGAGAACGCGTGTTGCGCTGGTTCCCGCTCGGGCCGCTAGCGCTGCATTCCGGGATGCTGGTTACACCGGCACTGTGCATGCTGGCGGCCCGCAACCGGCGGCTGGCCGCGCCCATGTTGCTGTTGGCGCTTGCTGCCAGCTATTTGCAGCCCGACGCCGCAACAGGTTTCGCCCTCACCTTCGCCGCTGTGGGTTTGCATCATGTCACAAAGAACTGGAAGGTCGGCGTCGTCGCCGCGATCGGCTTTTTCGCGTCAATCAGGATGGCCTTGATGGGGCAACTCGCACCCCAACCCTTCGTGGAACGCATGCTGGTTGAGGCGGCGATCCAAAACATTTTTCTAGGCCTGACGTTGGCAGCGGCAATGATCGCTGCCTTCACCCTCCTTCTTCTCGCCATCCCCTTCGACAGGGCCAAGCGCTTCACTCTTGCAGGCTTGTTCTTCGGCTTTGGGATAATGGCGCTGATGTCGAATTACCCCACCCCTCTTATCGGCTATGGCGCGGCTCCCATATTGGGCTTTGGCATTGCCCTTGGACTGCACAGGATACCCCAAAGATGACCCAGCTTTCCCCCTTCCACCTCGCCTTCCCCGTCGACAATCTTCAGGCCGCGCGTGAGTTCTGGGGTGATGTGATGGGCTGCAAGGAAGGCCGGTCCTCCAGCGACTGGTGCGATTTCAATTTCTTTGGCCACCAGATTGTGGCGCACCAGGCACCCTCCATTGTGGCCAAGGCGGGCCGTGGCACCAATTCCGTTGACGGCGATGACGTGCCCGTGCCGCATTTCGGAATTGTTCTGGACATGGCGGAATGGCAGGCACTGGCATCGCGCCTGATCGAGAAAGGCTTGCAATTCGATATCGCGCCACGCGTTCGTTTCGACGGGCAGCCGGGCGAACAGGCGACCATGTTCTTCCGCGATCCAGCGGGCAATGCCATCGAAATGAAGGCATTTGCCGACAGGTCGAAACTCTTCGCGACCGACTAGCGCTCGGCAGCGCAAGCGCCTATCGGGGCGCGCATGGCACACCAGCACATCATGCGCAGATTCGCCAGGTGGCACGTCTGGCTCGGCTGGCTGGTCGGCCTGCCGATCCTGATGTGGACGGTAACGGGCCTTGTGATGGTTTGGCACCCCATTGATTATGTGCGCGGCGGTCATCTGCGCAATACGTTGCCGCCGCTGGAGATACAGGCGCCGGTAATGCCGCGCCTCGACGGGCCGATACAAAGCGCCAGCTTGCAAAGTCATTATGACGGCCCTGGTTGGATCGTGGTGGAGGAAAGCGGTGCTCGCTATCGCTATTCTGCTGATGACGGGCGGCTTTACAATCCTGTGCGGGAGAGTGACGCACGCGCCATTGCCGAGGCCGCCTTCGCCGGCGATGCCGCGCTGGAAGCCTTAACCTACTTCCCCGCCGATGCCGCGCCGATTGATTTGCGCACCCCTGTTAACAGTTGGCAAGCGCGCTTTGCCGATGACACCCACATCTACATCCACTCGCAAACCGGCGAAGTGCTGGCGGTGCGCAGTGGCTGGTGGCGCGTGTTCGATTTTGTCTGGGGTCTGCACATCATGGATCTGGAAGCGCGGGAGGATACCAGTCATCCGATACTCATCATCTTTGCCGCACTGGGAGTGATAGGCTCCCTACTGGGCTGCGCGCTGATGTTTCGGCGACGCAAGGCGCGGGTGAAAACGCGATGATCGCGCCCGTCTTGCCTCCGTTTCTGGATCTTGGTGGAACCGCCGTGTTCGCATTATCGGGCGCGTTGCTCGCGGCGCGGCTGAACCAGACGTTCGTCACCTGCGCCTTTTTCGCCCTGCTAACCGGCGTTGGCGGCGGATCGGTGCGCGATGCGATGCTGGGCGTGCCAGCCTTCTGGCTGCGCGATTTCTGGGTCGTGCCGGTGGTTCTGGGCTGTGCGCTGATTGCGTGGTTCACGCCGCGCAAATGGTGGGAAGGCAGTTGGCTGGAATGGGCAGACGCTCTTGGTCTCGCGCTGTTCAGCACCTTGGGCGTTGCCAAGGCGCTGGCCTTCGATGTCGCTCCGCTTGCCGCGATCATCCTTGGCGTGGTGACAGGATGCGTTGGCGGCATCACCCGCGATGTGATCGCCGGCGTACCTTCAATCCTGATGCGGCCAGAACTCTATGTGACGGCTGCCGCCCTCTCATCCGCGCTGTGCGGGGTGATGATATTACTGGGTATGCAGCAGGCGTGGGCGATGGGAATTGCCGCGCTGGCAGGTTTTGCCCTTCGCGGTGCAGCAATGTTCTGGCGGATCGAGCTACCTGCCTATTCGCGGGAAGTCAGCGACTAGCGCGGGGGCTGCCTAAAATCGGGAGCCTGAGCCGT
>JBASBA010000302.1:0-10659 GCA_049650885.1 Alteraurantiacibacter sp.
GCCGCGAAGGCCCGACAGCTTGACCTGTTCGACGATGGCTTCGGGGCCGATCTGGCGTGCGCGCTTCAGGCCAGCCCAGCCGCCGGTCGCCTCGTAATCCTCCAGGCTGAGCGGGCGGGTCTTGCCAGCGCGCTTGAACGTGATGCGCGTCTGCGTGGCAATGAAGGGGTGGTTTTCGATAACGCCGATGGACTTTTCGCTCGACCCGTCGAGGATGGCATCGACATCGTCCAGCGTGGCGGGGCCGAAGCCTTCACCGTCGATTTCCACCATCGGCTCCAGCCAGTGCATGCCCCAGCTGGAGGTACGGTGAACCTCGCAGCCTTTCTTCTCGAACGCCTCGGCCAGCTTGTCTGCGCCGCCTGCGCGGGCAAGGGCGTCGTCGGAAATGCGAACCAGCGTCATGCGTTTTCTACCAGACTGGTGATCGCCTGCTCGTCCAGGCGAATATGAAGATCATCGCCGGTGCGCGCGGCGGGGCCGGCGCTGCACAGGCCAAGGCAATAGACCGTGGAAATGCGCACGCGCTCTCCGGCGTCGTTGCTGGCGCGGTCGATCAGTTTTTCCACGCCGCGCGCCTTGCACGCCTCCGCCCGGCAGATTTGCACATGCGGGCGGGCGTCGGGTGTGGGCAGGTAATCGTGATAGAAGCTGACGACGCCGTGCACATCGGCGCGGCTGATGTTCAGGCCCTTCGCGATCAGCGCCTCGCTCTCTGCATCCACGCAGCCCAGTTCTTCCTGCACATCGTTCAGGATGGGCAGCAGCGGGCCTTCGCGGTGGTGATGGCGGGCGATGATGTCGCCCAGGATTTCGCTCTTGTCGCTCATGCTTTCATTCTTTCAGCGTGCCATTTCACATGCTCGGCAATGAAGGTGGATACGAAGAAATAGGAATGGTCATACCCGTCCTGCATCACGATTTTCGCGTTCATGCCAGCTTCCCGCACCGCATCTTCCAGCAACCAGGTCTTCAGCTCATCGTCGAGGAAATCGTCGGCACGGCCTTGTTCCACCAACAGGTGATCGATCCGCGCACCGTCTTCGATCAGGGCGCAGGCATCATATTCGCGCCATGCTGCCTTGTCCGTGCCCAGATAGCCGGACAGTGCCTTTTCGCCCCAGGGGCAGTTCAGCGGGCTGACAATGGGAGAGAACGCGCTGGTGGAGCGGAAGCGGCCGGGATTGCGCAAGGAAACCGTAAGCGCACCGTGCCCGCCCATGGAATGGCCCGAGATGGACTGGCGATCCATGTCTACGGGGAAGTTTCTGGCGATCAGCGCGGGCAGTTCGTCTTCCACGTAACTGCGCATCTGGAAATGTTTTGCCCACGGTTCCTGCTTAGCATTGACGTAGAAGCCTGCACCCTGGCCAAAATCATAGGCCTCGTCATCCGCAACGCCTTCGCCGCGGGGGGAGGTATCCGGCCCCACCAGGATCACGCCGTGTTCTGCGCAGGCCTTGTGATAATGGCACTTTATCATCGCATTTTCATGCGTGCACGTCAGGCCGGACAGCCACCACAACACCGGCAATTTCTCGCCTTCGCGGTGCTCCGGGATGAAGACCTGGAATGTCATGGGCGTGCCGGTGGATTGGCTGTCGTGCTTGTAGACACCCTGATTGCCGCCAAAGCACTTCGTTTCGCTGACGGTTTCGATGCTCATTCGGAAGCCTCGCGATGCAATGCGCAAAGCTTGTTGCCGTCGGGATCTCGCAGATAGGCGAGGTAAAGCCGGCCAAAATCATTGCCGCGCCACCCGGGCGGATCTTCAATGGCCGTGCCACCCGCCGCTTCGCCGGCGGTATGCCATGCGTCGGCTTGGGCGGGGTCTGCCATCGCAAAACCGATGGTTGCACCGTTCGAGACAGATGCCGCTTCGCCGTTGATGGGTTTGGTCACCAGGAAAAACGCGCCATTATGGCTGTAGAACAGGCGGCCCTTGCTATCGACCACGCCCTCTTTACCGCCAATGGCGCTAAACAGCGCATCGTAAAAGGTTTTCGATTTTTCAAGGTCGTTCGATCCGACCATCATGTGGCTGTACATCGTGTTCAGTCCTCAACATTCGTGGTGAAAGCGCAAAGTTTGTTGCCCACCGGATCGCGCAGATATGCGCCGTAAAGCCTGTTCTCGCCCATGTCGCGGCGGCCCGGCGCGCCTTCGTCAGTGCCGCCATTGGCAAGTCCGGCCGCGTGCCAGGCATCGATTTGTGCCTGTGTTGCGGCGGTAAGGCCGATGGTGCCGCCGTTCGCGAAACTGGCGGGTTCGCCATTGCGCGGTGGCTGAACGGAGAAGAAGCCGTTCTCGTAAGACCCGTAATAGGACGCCTCGCCAGATCTGTTCCCCTCGATGCCGATGGCGGCGAAAGTGGGATCGTAAAAGCGGGCGGATGCCTCAGGATCGTTGGTGCCGACCACGATATGGGTGAACATGCTCATCGGTTGGCGATCAACCAGCTTCGTTCGGGCAGAAGACGCAGATCTTGTTGCCATCGGGATCGCGCAGGTAAGCGCCATACATCTTGCCGGGGCTGTTCTCACGCACGCCGGGCGCACCTTCGTCCGTGCCGCCATTTTCGATACCGGCAGCGTGCCAGGCGTTCACCTGGTCATATGATTGTGCCTTGAGGCCCAGTGTCGCGCCATTGGAGGGGTTTGCGGTTTCGCCATTGGCGGGCTTGCCCACGGCAACCGCGCCGCCCTCGTTGGCGTAGATCGTGGCATGCGGCAACTGGTTCACCGATGATACGCCGATAGCGCCCATCGTGGCGTCATAGAACTGGCGCGATTTTTCGACATCATTGGTGCCGAGGAATACATGGTTGAGCATGGGGATTGTCCTCTCTTTCATACAGTCGCGTGAAAGCGTCTCGCCTTTCGCGATTCTCTTGTTTCATCACATAGCCGAAATTTTCGGTCTTGTGAAATAGCGAATGTCCCGAACCGGCAGATTTCTGGCACTGCCGATCTGGCCGGTCCGGTGAATTGGAGAGTTCGGCTGGCTTTAGTACACCACGACAGAGCGGATGCTTTCTCCAGAATGCATCAGATCGAAACCCTTGTTTATCTCATCCAGCGTCAACTGGTGGGTGATCATCGGATCGATGTCGATCTTGCCGTTCATGTACCAGTCCACGATCTTGGGCACATCGGTGCGGCCCTTTGCTCCGCCAAAAGCCGTGCCGCGCCAGTTGCGGCCCGTTACCAGCTGGAACGGGCGCGTCTCGATCGTCTTGCCCGCTTCGGCCACGCCGATGATGATGCTGGTGCCCCAGCCCTTGTGGCAGCTTTCCAGCGCCTGGCGCATCACATCGGTGTTGCCGGTGCAATCGAAGGTATAGTCTGCGCCGCCGTCCAGCATTTCCACCAGATGTGCCACGACATCGCCCGTCTCCTTCGGATTGACGAAATCGGTCATGCCGAACTTTTCGCCCCATTCCTTCTTGGAATTGTTGATGTCCACGCCAACGATGCGATCGGCGCCCGCCATGCGTGCGCCCTGGATCACATTCAGGCCAATCCCGCCGAGGCCGAACACCACCACATTGTCACCAGGCTGAACCTTGGCCGTGTTGGTCACAGCGCCAACGCCGGTGGTAACGCCGCAGCCGATGTAGCAGCTGGTTTCGAACGGTGCATCGGTGCGGATCTTGGCAACGGCGATTTCCGGCAGCACGGTGAAGTTCGAGAATGTCGAACAGCCCATGTAGTGGTAGATCGTCTCTCCCTTGTAGCTGAACCGCGATGTGCCGTCCGGCATCAGGCCCTTGCCCTGCGTTTCGCGAATGGCGCTGCAAAGGTTGGTCTTGCCCGAAAGGCACATTTTGCACTGGCGGCATTCCGGCGTGTAAAGCGGGATCACGTGGTCATCCGGCTTTACGCTGGTCACGCCGGGGCCAACCTCGCGCACGATGCCGGCCCCCTCATGGCCCAGAACGGATGGGAACAGCCCTTCTGAATCCAGCCCATCCAGCGTGTAGGCATCGGTGTGGCAAATGCCGGTGGCCATGATCTCGACCAGAACTTCGCCTTCTTTCGGGCCTTCAAGGTCCAGCTCGACGACTTCCAGAGGCTTCTTGGCTTCAAATGCAACGGCGGCACGGGTCTTCATTGGGCGTTATCCTTTGTGGGGATGGAGTCAGTTGTAACGGGAGCGGCAACCAGATCGTCACCCTCTCGCTCGGGAAGCATCAGGAATAGCACCAGCGAAACGATGGAGCCCATTGCCATGATGCACGATACGACCAGCAGTTCGTCATTCCCCAGCCATGCGAACAGCGCACCTGCAATCAGGGGACTGCCCGCCGCGCCAAACCGGCCGATGCCCAGCACAAAGCCGGTGCCTGTAGCACGGGCATAGGCCGGGAAGCCGCGTGCGAAGGCGGCATAATATCCGCTGATCGCCGCATTGGTGAAGAAGCCGGTGAGGACGGTCGCCAGTTGCCAGCCGCTCAACGTATCGCGGCCAAGTCCGAACGATATCACCATGACGGAACCGATCAGCAGCATCAGCGCGGTTGGCCATCTGATGCCGAAACGCGCCATCACGAAGCCGAACAATGCACTGCCACAAAAACCGCCGACATTGGCCCAGGTCAAGACCGTGGCTGCCGTGCTGGGTTCGTAGCCGGGAGGGTAATCGGCCACGATCTGGACCGCGAATTTCAAAATGTAATAAAAGGTGATGGTGTGGAACATATAGCCAAATGCGAGCAGCAGTGTGACCGGACGCAGCTGCGGATTTGACAGGATGTCTGTCACCTTGGGCTTAATATCGTCCGCATGAATTGGCGGCAGTGCTGCAATCGGCGCCTTGCCGAATGCGTGCAAAGTCTTGTTGGTACCTTCCAGATTGCCCTTGCCGGCATGGTAGGCAGCCGTTTCGGGCACCACCAGCATGACGACCGGGATCAGCGCGGCAGTAACGATAGCGCCAAAATCAAAAACGCCGCGCCAGCCATAGGTGTCGAGCAGCCATTCCGAAGCGGCAATACCGCCGAGAATAGCGCCAAGCGGATAACCAGCGACATAAATTGCAATGGCCGCCTTGCGCCATTTGCTGTTGGTGCTTTCTGCTGTCACAGCATTGGTTGCGGCCAACATGCCGCCGATGCCAATGCCGGTGATGAAGCGGAAAACGATCAAGGGGGTCACGCCGTTGGCGTGCCCTGCCATCCACATGCCGCCAGCCATGAACAGGAGGCATGCAATCATCGTATTCTTGCGGCCGAACTTGTCCGCAGCGCCGCCCAGCAAAACCGAACCAAAGCCCATGCCAACCAGCTCTGCGGAAAGAACAACGCCAAGCGCCGCACGCTCGATACCCCATTCGGCGGAGATACCCGGCGCGGCAAAGGCGCTGGACAAAACGTCGAACCCGTCAAGTGCGTTGAGCAACACCATAAGCACGACGACGGCCCATTGGCGCCAGTTCATCTCGGTGTCGTTGATTACATTAATGGGGTTCGCACCCCCGCCTGCTGGTCCGGCCATATTGACTTTGTCCTCTCCCTGGAAAGCCTCTATTCGTGGATTCTTTCGAGCATTTCCACCAGTTTCTCAATTTCTTCGTCGGTAAACCGGTTTTTCAGCCATGCCTCATGCTCTGCAATGCAGTTTTTCGCCTGCGCCAGCATGGTCATCCCTTCCGGCGTCAGATGAAGGGACTGTTTGCGTCCGTCACTGCTGGATCGCTCTCGCCGCAGAAATTCGCGTGATTGCAGGCGATTGATGATTGTCATGGTGGTGGCACGATCCATCCGCAGCCGCCGGCCCAGTTCGATCTGCGCGACGCCGGGATTCTCGCCCAGCAACCACAGCACGCTCACCTGCTTTTGCGTCAGATCCAGCCCGACGAATGTTTCTGTGAAATGGCGGTAGACCGCACCATGCGCCAGGCGAATGTGAAATCCCACAATGCCATCGAGCTGGCCGAACTCCGGTCCGTCTTCGTTCTTCTTGTCACGCGTCAAGGGGCATGGCCTGATGTGTTGTTCTCGTTTGGCTTGCGGTTTTGTTAGTAGAGCATACAATTATCCGCAAGGAGAGGACAATAATGGCGCAGTTTCCCGAGACACCCAGCTTCAGCGGGTTCAACAAACCCAGCAGGATCGAAGCCGATATCGCAGACCTTCAGCATGAGGGCGAGATTCCGCCTGAACTGGACGGTGCGTTTTTTCGCGTGCAGCCCGATCCGCAATTCCCGCCGCGGATGGAGGATGACATCTCCTTTAACGGCGACGGCATGATCACGCGCTTTCATTTTCACGATGGCCAATGTGATTTTCGCCAGCGGTGGGCGCAGACCGACAAGTGGAAGCTGGAAAACGAAGCAGGCAAGGCGCTGTTTGGCGCCTATCGCAACCCGCTGACTGATGATGAAAGCGTGAAGGGAAAATATCGCGGCACCGCCAACACCAATGCCTGGCTGTTCGGTGGAAAATTGTGGGCGCTGAAGGAAGACAGTCCGGCGCTGGTGATGGACCCGGCGACGATGGAGACGCAGGGTTACGAAAGGTTCGGCGGCAAGATGACCGGCGAGACCTTTACCGCCCATCCCAAGCTTGATCCCGATACCGGCAACATGGTGGCCATCGGCTATGCGGCCAGCGGGATGCATACCGACGATGTCACCTATTACGAAATCAGTCCTGACGGCGAGCTGGTGCGAGAGGAATGGTTCAAGGTGCCATACTATTGCATGATGCACGATTTTGCGATCACGCCCGATTACCTGATGCTGCATATCGTGCCCAGCGTTGGCAGTTGGGATCAGCTGGAAGAGGGCAAGCCAGCCTTCATGTTCGACACCACGAAGCCTGTATACCTGGGCGTTATCCCGCGCCGCGAGGGCCTGCGAAACGAAGATATACGCTGGTTCAAGCGCGATAACTGCTTTGCCAGCCACGTGATGAACGCATGGCAGGATGGCACCAAGATCCATTTCGTAACGCCGGAATCGAAGAACAATTTCTTCCCCTTCTTCCCGGACATCCACGGTGCCGAATTCAACCCGATGGAGGCGACAACCAGGCTAACCCGATGGACTGTTGACATGGCGAGCAACGGCGAGGAATTCGATTCCATCGAAACCCTGTCGGAGACGTTGAGCGAATTTCCGCGCATCGATGATCGTTATATCGGGCGAAAGAACCGTTACACCTGGGGGCTGGAAATGGATATGAGCCGGCCGATGGGCGCGGAGGCCCGCTCTGCCGGCGGTGCCCCGATGAACTGCCTGTTCTTCCGCGATATGGAGACAGGTGCGGAGCAGCATTGGTGGGCCGGAGAAACAAGCACCCTGCAGGAACCCTGCTTCATTCCCCGCACGCCCGACGCGCCGGAAGGTGAGGGCTGGGTAGTGCAGGTGTGCAATCGCATCGCCGATCACCGCAGCGATTTGCTGGTGTTCGACGCGCAAGATATTGGCAACGGCCCGATCGCCACGGTGCACGTGCCCTTCCGTTTGCGCTTTGGCCTTCACGGCAATTTTGCCCGCAGCGAGGATATCGGACTGTCGAAAGAGCGGGAAGTTGCATGATCCGCACCGGCATGATCCGTACGGGCATGTCGTCAATCGCCCTGCTGGCGATCGCTGCGCCGGCGCATGCACAGGATGAAAGCTGGCGGCAATTTGACGTGGCAGATGCATGCCGCGGACTTGCCCCGCTGGATGATGCACCTGTCGGTGAGGAACTGCTTTACCGCGATCCTTCGCCCGCAGTCATTTCGATGCGGCGCCAATTGCAGAACCCGGAGGTAAACTCCTTCACCTTCCGCGAAGTGGATGAGGTGTTTGCCAATCGGCCAGTGCCTGCTGCCGATACGCCGCGGGCATGGCCAACGGCGCAAGGCTTTACCATGCCGGAAGGATACGAAAACTTCGCCTACCAGACTCACACCGATGCCCTGCTGGTGGCCCGTGACGAGCAGATCCTGTTCGAAGACTATCGCAATCGCTTCGATCCTGAAGATCGGCATATCGGCTTTTCCATGTCGAAAACGATCACGGCGATGTTGGTGGGGCAGGCACTGGCGCGCGGCGAGATCGCTTCGCTCGATGACATGGCCACGCAATATTGGCCCGCGCTGGAAAGCGGGGGCTATGATGGGGTTACGATGCAACCTGCTGGAAATGCGATCCGGCGCGGACATCGCGGAGCGTTATGATCTCGGCGAAAACCCCAGTCTCGCCGCATGCATTCACGAGACGGCGATCGTGCTGAACCGGGCGCGCACTTTCCGGCATGGGCTTCAACGCCACATTGCGCGATTTCGGCCTGCTGGGCCGATTGCTGCTGGATGATGGCAGGGTGGATGGCGTTACCGTGTTACCAGAAGGGTGGGTCACTCAGATGACAACCATGCGCCCGATTGATGGCGAAAGCCCGCTTTCCGGTTATGGCTATCAAACCTGGAAACTGGGCGAGGAAGCTGGCGCGTTTTCCGCTGTCGGACTTGCAGGGCAATTTATCTACGTGCATCCGCAAAGCCGTACGGTGATCGTAAAGCTCAGCCATTTCCCTCCGTGCGCGCAGCTTGAAAACGTGGTGGCAGACTATTTTGCGAAAATCGCCAATACGCCGATTGAGGTTTCAGCAGACTAGCTTTGCTTGTCTTGCAGCAGAACACGCGAATTGAACTTTCGTCTGCCGCGATCACCGCTCGGAACCCATGTCCGCGCAGGGATAGGCGGCCGAAATTTCTGACTGACAGATCGCTGCGCCACGATGGTTTGCCGTGCCGCGGGGTATGGCAGGGATTGATATCAAGTGAGAGGAGAGACTCATGATCCAACCGGGTTTGGAATTTGTTTACGAGGCAAGCGGCGATCTTGAAGAACCGCGACAGATTGGAAAAACATACGACGGCAGCCGCCGCATCATTCCAATCATTGCAGGAGGGCGTGTCGAAGGACCGAACATCTCCGGCAAACTGATGGGTAACTCGGCGGACTGGCAACTCACCCGATCAGACGGGGTGACGGTGGCAGATGCCATCTATGCCATCGAAACCGACGATGGCACGCTGATCCAGATACGCAACAAGGGCCTGCGTCATGGTTCGGCAGGGGTGATGAAGCGGCTTGTCGCGGGCGAGGATGTCCACCCATCTGAATACTATTTTCGCACGGCGCCTGAATTCATCGCGCCTGTTGGAAAATATGATTGGCTCAACCGGTCGATCTTCATCTGCTCCGGCGCGCGCTATGCCAGTTCCATCAAGCTGTGGGTCTGGCGCGTCACCTGACGCGATCAGTCATTTTCACTCGCAAGTGACGGCGCGAAAGTTCAGTCTTTCGCGCTGTTTTGTTTTGCCAAACGAAAAGGGGCGGCCCTTTCGGACCGCCCCCTTCTTTTCCCGTGCGGGAAGTCCGGCGCAAAGCCGGAGCTTCTTACCAGGTAACCTGGAAGCCGGCGCGCGCGCCAAGCTCGCCTTCGTCGAAACCGATACCAACACCACCGGTGAAAGCAGCGTTGTCACTGATACGGGCAGCAAAGCTGGCCGAACCTGCAACACGGTCATTGTAGTAGCCGAAGCCGCCAGCAAGACCGAAGCTATCCGTCGGCATAAGGACCGGGGATTCCATCGACAATGCCATCGCGACACCTTCGTTCGCCTCACGAATACCTTGGGCATTCTGTGATGTGAGGTCGAACAGGTTAGCTGTCTGACCCTGCAGAGTGGCGATCTGGCCCGCCTGCAAAGCGAAGTTGGTGTTGAGGTTACCGATGCTCATCGTGTTCGCTGCGATACCTGCGGTGTTCGTAGCGATGTCAGCGGAGTTCGCGGAGATACCTGCGGTGTTCGTAGCGATGCCTGCGGCGTTCGTGTCGATGTCAGCACGGTTCGCAGCGATACCGGCAGTGTTGACGGCGATGACCGCACCATTCGCCGCGAGACCCGAGCGGAGGGTGTTGTCGACGCCGATGACGCCATTGGCATCAACAGTTACCACCTGGCCCGGATCAACCTGCGCCAGGGTGCTTGCGGCGATATCGCCGATCCGCACTGCGCTTCCCATTCCACCCAGGGTAACCTGGTTGGCAGCGGTTGTCGTTGCACCGGCACCGATGGCGGTAGAACCGTCAAAGCTTGCTTCGGCGCTATAACCAAGTGCGGTTGACTGCTCACCCGATGCATCAGCCGATTGGCCATATGCACTGGACTGGAGGCCACTGGCCGAAGCCTGACGACCCGTTGCGGTGGACTGGTCACCGGTAGCAGAAGCCTGCCAACCGAATGCCTGAGCGCCAACGCCCGAAGCCACGGATTCAGCACCCACCGAAGTAGAGTGGAAGCCTGTAGCAAGTGCCGACTGGCCGATTGCAACAGCATCTTCATCAGTTGCCTGCGAGCCGATGCCCAAGGCTACGGATTCAACGCCGCTGGCGGTTGAACTGTCACCAAAAGCTGCGGACCCGCTGCCGGATGCAGTGGCGAAACCACCCACGGCGTTGGAGAAATCCCCGGTCGCGGACGAATTGTCGCCGATTGCGCTGGAGAAGGCACCCGAAGCGGTGGAGTTGTAACCGATGGCCGCACTGCCCTGGCCGCTGGCATCGGACGACTGGCCGTATGCGCTGGACTGGAAACCGCTGGCGGAAGCCTGACGGCCCGTTGCAGTGGACTGGTCACCCGTAGCAGAAGCCTGCCA
>JBASBA010000303.1:0-1586 GCA_049650885.1 Alteraurantiacibacter sp.
AAATACGACATGTTTATCGGTAACGAAGACAACCTTCCAGAAAATGCTGGGCCGCTGGGCGCCCAAGAAGTGGCTATTCGCGGTCTGAGCGCTGATGCCGAATGCGGACATGCGGACATGCGGACATGTGGACATGCGGGATGATTACTTGCGAAATGTCGAGAGGATTATCAGCTTGAACTTCGACAGCAGCGGACGAATCTAAGGTCATGCTGCTCGAAGATCATAGACGTCGTGTAACGCGGCTTCTGCGTGGAGAGAGACGCGTGACCGATCTCGACCGGTTGTTCGCCGATCTGCGGATGCTGAAACCCGGCCACACCAGCGTCCAGGAGATAGGCCACTTCGCTGCACACCGCGACGAGCGAGAAAATGGCATCAGTCTCAGTCGCGCCAATGACATCCAAACGAGCGCGAAGCTGTGGCAGCGTCAGTTTGAGGGCAAGACGCCATGTCTCGATGATCTCCGGGAGGCCGCGCGCGCCAACTTCAACATTATGCCGGAGCCGTGCGTTCGCGAGAGGCTGGGCATTTCAAAGCAAACGGCGCAGCAATCCTTTAACAAGGCGATAAGGAAATACGAAGCTGGCCGCCCATTGAAGGCGCGCGAACAGGAAGTTTTGAAAGTTTTCGGTCTGAGTATGATGTGGCAGTTCGCAATGGACGATCGCACGCTTTGCGCTGACTTCACTGACCTGCTTGTCGCGGAGGGAGCCTTGGCTGACTCCGCTAGGACAGACTTCAAAAGCGTCTTCTGTTTCGTCAGTCTCTACGCCCTTGCGATCATGCACGGCGCGAAACTTCGAATGGCCGATGGCGAGACCACTCAGCTTCGGCTTGCTAAATCCGATTCCGGAATGCTGAGGATTAAGGCTCAGATACCGGTTACCGACGCGCCCAAACCACTTATCACCAGCGTTCCGCTTTTCGAGACCTCACTTAGCGCGGCCATCCATTGCGAGGCTCAACTTCTGAGCCTTTTCGATGAGGCGGTGCCCGCAGAAATCGCGGGTCACCGGTTGGTCGCTCTTGTCTGACTTTGTGATCGACGTGTGGGACGTTGCCACATTCGACGGTGCCCTGACGGAGCTGCTCCAGGATCGCAGCGATCTGGTGCGAGACTATCTGACAACGTCGCGCCGTCACTACATTGACCGCGAGCTCTCCGATCATACGCATGCGCACGCCTTCAATCCCTTTGCTGAGGAATATGGCCGGTTTGTCGAGGCGATTGGGCAGGAAATGGAGTCTCGCACTATCCGGGCTTGGCATTATTGCCGAATGACTGATGACGAAGTCGCGACGCTACGCAGTGCTGGCATCCACCTCTCGACCCCGGAAACGCTGCGCAACCGACTCGCATTCATGGTCGGCGCCGGCATGTTATCGAAAATTGAAGCGGAGAGAATTTTCGCGGCCAGTCCCTTTCACAGCAGTCAGTTAGATGCGCGATCAAGCAAATATTGGATGGTTTCTACGCCAGTTCCGCCCGACGACAGCGGCGTGGAACTCCTGCTTAGCCACTGGGGTGGCGAAGTTGCTTATTTCTGGCTTCGCGACCAAGCTCTGATCGATCTGCTCGCCAA
>JBASBA010000304.1:0-2939 GCA_049650885.1 Alteraurantiacibacter sp.
AGCCCTTCCTTCTGATACAGGCGCTGGGACTTCTTGTGGTTGAACATCTTGCCCTCCCAACGCCAACAGGATGTCCAGACGGTGATAGCCGGACCGGCGGCACTGGTTGGCCAGCTCGCGCAGCTTCTCGCGATGCGAGGCGTCGACCTTCTTCACATCCGCTCTTCGGCAAACCTTGTTCTCTTCTTTTCGTCCGTCCTTCTGTCAGGGCCAAACTCTAATCGAGACAGGAAGAAAATCAGGGGGTCACGTCACCGGCGCAGGCTTACCATCAGGAATATTGGGAAGGCGATGGTCGGCCCAATCCCTATTGTATGGCCATCATCCCGCCCAAGACCGCCAAGCTGCGCAAAAGTTTCTGGGACAAGGCGAAGACCTAACGAAAAGGGCGGGATACACCGTCGGTATCCCGCCCTCTGTTTATTCGGATAACGAAGCGTCAGCTGGCCTCGTCCATCTTGCGATCGGCTTTTTCGACCATTTCGTCCTTCTTTTCGCGGGCCTGGCCGGCAAGTTCCTGTGCCTTGCCCTTCGCCTGCTCGATCGCCTCTTCGCCGGCATCGCCCAGCTTATCGCGTTCGGTCCGGCTCATGGGAATGGTAGAACCGACGACCGCACCGATGGCTGCCGCAATGAAGCCGCCGACCAGCGGATGATCGTAGAACGTGTTCGCCGTCTTGCTCGCAGCGGAACGCGTCCGGCGGCTAGCGGATCGACGGGCTTCGCCTGCGCGAGACGTCAGATTGTCGCGCTGTTCCCGCATCTTGTCGGTCGCTTGGTCCAGGCGATCGCTGAACGATTTTTCATCCTCGTCATGCCGCTGTTCCAGCATCAGATAATTCGCCCGTGCCCGATTGCGCCGACCGAGATAGGTCACATTATCTTCGCCGTCATTCGGCTCAATCGCAGACATGTGCTCGACATAACCACGGTGATAGCGGTCATGGCTATCCCATTCGGCCGAATAGTCGTCGCTGCCGTCCGAGCCACCGAATGAATTGCCGCCGGACGGGGTAAGGGCCGATGGCTTCGCGTCCTTGTCGCTGATAAGCCACAACAGCCCGCCACCGATTAGGGCGATCGCGAGTGGATTGCGCTTCGCCTGGTCGACCAAGTCGTTGCCGTCCATGTCGCCAAGCTCGGTCTTGTTGAGAACCGTATCCAACATTTTTCGGGGAGTCAGCTGATCGCTCAACTGATCGACCGTCGCACTCATTTCGCGTTGGGTCTGTTCGATATCCCGTTCGATAGCGTCGGGATCGTCCTGATTATCGGTTGCCATTATCGTGCTCCGTTATTCGTCAGATTGCCGGTTGCCGCATCGGGGGTGCGCTCGGCGGTTTCGATAGTGCGTTCCGGCTTCAAATTGGCAGCGGACATCTTCTTCTTCGCCGCCTGAAACATGAAGAACGCGATTGCGAGGGTAATGAGACCAACAATGATGATGCCGAGCTGCAGGTTGTCGAGCCCGTCGCCGAGCCATACGCCCAACCCCATCAACACGACGCCAAGGCCGGAAATGCCGACCACCGCCGCACCGACAAGCGAACCGATGGCGATTTTAAGATCGTCGATCCCCTCGCGCAATTCAGCCTGCACCAGATTGACCTGTTGCTGCGCCAGATGCGATCCCTGGCTGGTCAGTTGACCCAGTAGATCGACGACACTGGCACTTTCCTGTTGGTCGCCAGCAGAACCGCTGCGCTTGGGTTGAATGTCTATTTTGTCGGCCATGTTCACGATCCTCCAGTGAACGTGCCGGGGGTCCGGGCCGTGCCGGTTGGCGAAGTTACGCCGGGGGTCGTACGTTCCGAAACGGTGCCGGTCGATGCCGTAAACCGCGATTGCGTGGAACTCGAACCCGTGTCGGAGGTCTGGGTAGACGAACCGGAAGCGGGATCGATATCATCCAACGACACATCCGATTGCTGCGCGCCCGCTTTCATGACCCGCGCGGCGGCGAAACCGGCAATGGCGGACCCCGCAAGAAAGGCCGCAGGATTGTTGCGCGCGAACCGATCGACGTCGCCGATCATTTCGCGTGGTTCCTTGCCCTCTACCGTTTCGGCGAGATCGGCAATGCTACTGGCCGCCTGCTTGAATGCACTGGCGAGCCAGTTCGGTGCGTCGTCATCTTGTTCCAGCGTATCACCGGCTTCGCGCAATGCCGCAGAGGTGGAATGCGCGGCAGAAGTTGCCTTTTGAGAGGCCTCCCTGGTTTTTTCTTCCGCCTGCGAAGCGGCCTTGTCCTTTAACTTTGCCGCATCCTGTTTCAGTTCGTCCTTAGTCGATCCGGCGGGGGTGCTTGTTCCGCCACCGGTACTGAAATCACCTGATTGATTCATCGTCTTTCTCCTAGCCATTCCACTTATTCAAAGGAACGGCAGGCAAGCTTCGCAACAAATCAAACTTTTGATATACAAACAACAACCGGCACTAAGGATTTGCGGTTATCGGTCGGCGCGTTCGGCAAATTGAGCTACCGATTTGTCGTGGTTGATGCCGCCAATCACCCTTATAAAGTCCCTGGGGCCTCCTTTTTGTTGACCATCACGCCCCCAACCGCAGTAGGATTTACAAACGGCAATAGCCGAATGCTCTCATGAGAGCGCCGTCGCTGGTTAGCCAAGTTGCGCAGTTCCTCCCGAAACTCGGCATCACTGTCTCATATGGAACGGTAACTCACACTTTTGATGCTTGGCATTAATGACACGGCACGCCCGCCGCTCAGTTATCTCGTGACGAGCCCGGGAATGGGTCACAGCTTCCCGCTTAGCGGCGAACGTAAGAACCGGTTTGCTAGACGAAGATCAATTGTGCCGCTCTTCGGGTCAGCGCTTTGTCCTGCACGGCATCGGTGAGCAAACGCTAGAGCTTTGCTTTTTCGCTTTCGTGCATTCTTAACCGACTTGTTCCGCACTGTTCCAGCCCATCATCAT
>JBASBA010000305.1:0-1781 GCA_049650885.1 Alteraurantiacibacter sp.
GCTTGATGTAAGCGAGATCGTGCTTGGAGGCCTCGACCTCCATCGCGTCTTCCTCGGTCTCGTCGCGCATCGCCTCGACATCGGGATGGCGGTAAAGCGCGTTGGAATCGAAGCTCATCTTGGTGTCGAGCACCAGCAGTTCGCCGCCCTTCGTTTCCACCAGCGGGTTGATCTCCAGCATATCGCAATCCAGCGCGGTGAAGGCTTCGTACAGCTTCTTCGACAGCTTCTGCGCCGCCTTGGCCAGATCACCCGACAGCTTCAGCCCGAACGCCACGGCACGGCCGTGGTGCGGCATAAAGCCGGTGGCGGGATCGATGGTGATCGTGGCGATTTTCTCGGGCGTGTTGTGCGCCACGTCCTCGATATCCATGCCGCCTTCGGTGGAGACGATCATCGCCACGCGGCTCGTCTCGCGGTCGATCACCATCGAGAGGTAGAATTCCTTCGCGATATCCACGCCATCGGTAACGTAAAGGCGGTTCACCTGCTTGCCCTCGTCACCCGTCTGCACGGTGACCAGCGTGTTGCCGAGCATGTCCTTCGCATCGGCTTCAACGGCCTCGATGCTGTTGGCCAGCCGCACGCCGCCCTTGGCATCGGCGGCCAGTTCGGTGAACTTGCCCTTGCCACGTCCGCCGGCATGGATCTGCGCCTTCACCACGTAAAGCGGGCCGGGCAGCTTCTTTGCGCCTTCCACAGCCTCTTCGACAGTCAGCGCCGGATGGCCGGTGGGGATACCGATCCCGAATTTCGCGAGGAGCTCCTTGGCTTGGTATTCATGGATGTTCATTGGGCTTTTTCCATTGTCATTTCCTCACCCGCTGGCGGCATGTTGTGGCCCAGCAAGCGCAGCAAATCCGCCGCCGCTTCGACCACATTGGTGCCGGGGCCGTAGATGCCCTGGACACCTGCCTTCTTGAGGTAGTCGTAGTCCTTTGGCGGGATAACACCGCCGGCGACCACTTTGATATCGGCGCGCCCGGCGTCCCTCAGGTGCCCGATGAGTTCGGGTATCAGTGTGTTGTGCCCGGCGGCGAGCGAGCTGGCGCCGATTGCATCCACATTATTGTCGAGCGCCATCTTGGCGGTCTCTTCCGGCGTCTGGAACAGCGGGCCGGAGATCACATCGAAGCCAATGTCCGTGAAAGCCGATGCGATCACGTTGGCGCCCCGATCGTGGCCGTCCTGCCCCATCTTGGCGACCAACACGCGAGGCGTGTGGTCGAGCCTGCGGGCCACCGCCTGCACGCCCGCAACCACCTGCTCGTAGCGAGCATCGCCTTCGTAGGCGGAAGCGTAGACGCCCTTCACAGGGGTTGGCACGGTGTCATAGCGACCGAACACGTCTTCCATTGCGGAGGAAATCTCGCCCAGCGTGGCATCGTGGCGGGCCGCCTCGGCAGCCAGCGCGAGCAAGTTGCCATCGGCCCGCGCACCCTCGGCCAAAGCCTTGAGTGCAACTGTGCAGGCCGCCTCGTCGCGTTCGGACCGCACTCGCTCCAGCCGGGCGACCTGCGAAGCACGAACCTTGTGGTTATCGATATCCAGTGTATCGATATGCGCCTCTTCGCCCAGGCGATACTTGTTCACGCCCACGATCACCGTCTCGCCCTTGTCGACGCTGGCCTGCTTGGCCGCTGCCGCTTCCTCGATCCGCGCTTTGGGCATGCCGCTGGCCACCGCTGCGGTCATGCCGCCAAGCCCGTCCACCTCGCGGATCAGTTCGCGCGCTTTTTCGACCAGTTCGTTCGTCAGGCTCTCGATGTAGTAACTGCCAC
>JBASBA010000306.1:0-6419 GCA_049650885.1 Alteraurantiacibacter sp.
GGCCTGTCCTACGGCGCGCATTCCAACCTGTGCGTCAACCAGATCGCGCGCTGGGGCAATGCGGCGCAAAAGGCGAGATACCTGCCGGGCCTGATTTCGGGCGACCACGTGGGCGCCTTGGCGATGAGCGAGCCTGGCGCGGGATCGGACGTTGTTTCCATGAAGCTTAAAGCCGACGCCGTGTCCGGCGATCAGGGGGGCGGCTACCTGCTTAACGGCACCAAGTTCTGGATCACCAACGGCCATGTGGCAGAAACGATGGTGGTCTATGCAAAGACCGATGCCGACGGCGGCAGCAAGGGTATCACCGCCTTCCTGATCGAGAAGGATATGGAGGGCTTCAGCCCCGGCCAGAAGATCGAGAAGATGGGTATGCGCGGCTCCATCACCAGCGAACTGGTGTTCGAGGATTGCCATGTGCCGCAGGAGAACGTGCTGGGCGAAGTTGGCAAGGGCGTGCAGGTCTTAATGAGCGGGCTGGATTACGAACGCGTGGTGCTGTCCGGTGTGCAGCTGGGCATCATGCAGGCCTGTCTCGACACCGTCATTCCCTATGTGCGCGAGCGGAACCAGTTCGGCAAAAGGATCGGCGATTTCCAGTTGATCCAGGCCAAGGTGGCGGACATGTATGTCGCCCTGCAATCTGCCAGAGCCTACACCTACGCCGTGGCCCGCGCCTGCGATAACGGCAAGACGACGCGCTTCGATGCCGCAGGGGTGATCCTGCTGTCGTCGGAAAACGCCTTCCGCGTCGCGGGCGAGGCGATTCAGGCACTTGGCGGTGCAGGATACACCACCGATTGGCCGGTGGAACGCTATCTGCGCGATGCAAAGCTGCTGGACATTGGCGCGGGAACCAACGAGATCAGGCGGATGCTGATCGGGCGGGAATTGATTGGGGCGGAGTGATAATGCCGGTAGTCGAAGGCGAAGAAGTTTCCAGAAAGTCCAAACCATCAGTTCGGACTCGCGCCGATGCGATCAAGCCGTTTATCTGCAAGAACCTGATCGCCGTGATCGAAGCACCGTTTGGTTGCGAGAAGGTTTGCGTCATTGACCCGCGAAAGGGGCAGAGCATACCAAGCTTGCCGTATGGTTCGGCAATGAAAAGCGCGGCATCAGCGACGAAGCTGTGGAGCGAAGCGATGCCTGTCTGGCGATACCCATGTTCGGCATGATCGAAATCTGAACCTGGCGATATCTTCCGGTATCGTTCTCTACGAAGTAACGAAGCAGCGTCGGATTTACCAAAGCAAATATCGAAAAGGCCGAAACCGAAGCGAGCGGGCAGAACCCTTGCCGACCATCACGAGCCGAGAGGAAGCGCAGCAATGACAGCACCCACACTCACCTCCACCCTCGACATCGACAGCCCCGAAGCGAAGGCCCGCGCCGCGCATAATCGCGCATTGGCGCAGGAATTGCGCGAGCATGTGGCCAAAGCCGCGCTGGGTGGCAGCGAGAAGCACCGCGAACGGCATGTCTCGCGCGGGAAGCTGCTGCCGCGTGAGCGGGTGGAGCGATTGCTCGATCCCGGCTCGCCTTTCCTCGAGATCGGCCAGCTTGCGGCGAACGGCATGTATGGCGGCGATGTCAGCGGCGCCTCCATCATCGCAGGGATTGGCCGCGTATCGGGCCGGCAGGTGATGATCGCGTGTAACGATCCCACGGTGAAGGGTGGCAGCTACTACCCGATGACAGTGAAGAAACACCTTCGCGCGCAGGAAATCGCTCAGGATAACCATCTGCCGTGTATCTACCTCGTCGACAGCGGCGGAGCCAATCTGCCCTTCCAGGCCGAGGTGTTTCCTGACCGTGACCATTTCGGGCGCATCTTTTATAATCAGGCAAACATGTCCGCGATGGGCATCCCGCAGATCGCCTGCGTCATGGGCAGTTGCACGGCAGGCGGTGCCTATGTTCCCGCCATGAGCGATGAAAGTGTGATCGTGCGCGAACAGGGCACCATCTTCCTTGCCGGGCCGCCATTGGTAAAAGCCGCGACGGGTGAGGAAATCACCGCAGAAGATCTTGGCGGCGGCGCGCTGCATGCGAAGAAATCGGGCGTGGTCGATCACCTTGCCGAGAATGACGAGCACGCGCTGACGATCGTGCGCGACATTGTGAGTCATCTGGGTCACAACGAAGGTGCAAAAGTGGAGATCCGCGATCCGCGTGCGCCAAAATTCGATGCCGAAGACCTGTATTCCATCATCCCGGATGATGTGCGCGCGCCCTACGACGTGCACGAGGTGATCGCGCGGATCGTGGACGGCAGCGAATTTCATGAATTCAAGCGCGAATACGGCAACACGCTGGTGTGCGGCTTTGCGCATATCTGGGGAATGCCCGTTGCCATCCTTGCCAATAACGGGGTGCTGTTTTCCGAAAGCGCGCAGAAGGGCGCGCATTTCATCGAACTGGCCTGCCAGCGCGGTATTCCGCTGCTGTTCTTGCAGAACATCTCCGGCTTCATGGTGGGCGGCAAGTACGAGGCGGAAGGCATCGCCAAGCACGGCGCAAAGCTGGTGACAGCCGTGGCGACAGCGCAGGTGCCAAAGATTACCGTGGTGATTGGCGGCAGCTTTGGCGCAGGCAAGTACGGCATGTGTGGCCGGGCCTATTCCCCGCGCTTCCTGTTCATCTGGCCCAATGCCCGCATTTCGGTGATGGGCGGCGAACAGGCGGCCAGCGTGCTGGCCACCGTACACCGCGAAGCAGACAGCTGGAGCGACGAACAGGCCGAGGAGTTCAAGGCACCGATCCGCCAGAAATACGAGGACGAGGGCAATCCCTACTACGCTACAGCCCGCATGTGGGATGACGGTGTGATCGACCCCGCGCAAACGCGCGATGTGCTGGGCCTCAGCCTTGCCGCTGCATTGGAGGCACCGATCCCCGACCGCCCGCAGTTTGGCGTCTTCAGGATGTAGCACCAGCTGCCCTACGGTTCGTCGCATTTTCGCCACATTCTTGGAAACCTATTCCTTTTGCTTCGTTGAGCGTGGCATAGGAGACAAGAATTATGCGTAAGATTTTAGTTATTTCCGCCGCCGCCCCGCTGGCCCTGTTGGCTGCATGTGGCGACAGTGAACCTGCCGAAGACGTGGATACCACTTCGGTAGAAACCACGATGCCTGCCGATGATATGTCGACGACGATGGCTGCCGATGGTCCGGCGACCACTCTGGACGAGTCCGGCGATTTCTCCGGCACCTACAGCATGCAGGGTGAAGACGGTGCGGACCGCAACGTCACGCTGAACTCGGCTGATGACAGTTACGAATACACTGCCAGCGACGGCACCACGCGTACCGGCAATTATACCCGCATGGATGATGGCTATCGCCTTCAGATCGAGGATTACGACGGTTCGCCCGGCTACTTCACATTCTCCAACGGCGAACTTGTTCGCCTTCAGGATGATACGACCGTGAATGAAGGCACCACCGTACAGGGCGAACGCTATTCCTCGCGCAACGATTCCTCGGATGATGATGCGATGTTCTCGCGTGAGCCGCGGATGGCCAGCCCGGTTGCACCGCAGGACTAGATTACGGGGCAATTCCCCAAGAAAAACAGGCGAGAACAACGCTCGCTTTTCTCCCTCCGGGTGCTACGCCATCCGGAGGGAGATTTTGTTTGGGCCAACCATCAGATATGCAAGGAGAAAGCAGGAGCGCGGACGATCCGCCGCCCAGTTTGCTCTCTCGCATCGTTTGGCGCATATTGCGCGGATTGTACCGGCTGAAGGGGTTTCGCCTGTCAGGTAACGCGCCCGCAATCCCCAAGTTTATCCTGCTTGGCGCGCCTCACACATCAAACTGGGATTTCATCTTCTTTGCCGGAGCGGTGAAGAAAATGGGGATCAGGCCCAGCTTTGTGGGCAAGCATACCTTGTTCAAGTGGCCGATGACACAGTTCATGCTGGATATGGGCGGCATGCCGATCAATCGCAGCACCAACACAGGCTATGTCCGCACAGTGATTGAGCGGATCGAGGCGATGGATGAAATCGCGCTGGTCGTCGCGCCCGAGGGCAGCCGATCTTCGGATGGGCGATGGCGCAGCGGATTTTATCATATTGCCAGTGGCGCGGGCATTCCCATCGTACCCGCGTGGTTCGACTACCGCGCCCGCCACGGCGCGATAGGAGAGCCGATCTGGCCGACGGGCGATTTCCACGCTGACCTGGCCAGGATTGCGCAGTTCTATGCCGACGCGATGCCCGAATGCGGTCGCTTTCAGGTCCTTAAAGAACAGGCGCGGGGGGAAATATCGACACCGAAATCCGCCCGTGGCTGAGGCGCTGGTCATCAACGCCGCAACGCTGCTGACGGCTGCGCTGCTGCTATGGGCGCTGGGGGTTGCCATCGCCAAGGTCAGCTTTGTCGATAGCGTCTGGGGTCTGGCGATGGCCGGACTTGCGCTGCTTAGCTGGTGGCAGCCTGGCGATCAGGGAATGCCCGTCACCATTTTGATGGCCATGGTGGTGGCATGGGGTGTGCGGCTGGGCATCCACCTGCTGCGCCGATTCCTGCACAAGGGGGAGGACAAGCGCTATGTCAAACTCCTGCCATCGCCCGATAACCGCGTCAGCTACGCGCTGACCGCCTTGTGGAAAGTATGGCTGTTGCAGGCGGCGCTGATCATGTTGGTCAGCAGCCCGGCACAGGTCGGTATCCTGGCTGGCAATGGTGTTGACCGGCTTTCGCCGCTCGCATGGGCGGGCATCGCCTTGTATCTTGTCGGGATCGCTTTTGAATGGGTGGGAGACTGGCAGCTGGCGCGCTTCAAGTCCGACCCCGCCAATGATGGCAAGGTTATGAAATCGGGCCTGTGGCGCTATACCCGCCACCCCAATTATTTTGGCGATGCGTGCGCGTGGTGGGGCATTTTTGCCGTCGCTCTCTCGATTGCGCCGGCCGTGATCTGGACTTTGCCGGGGCCAATCTTCCTTACGTTTACCCTCATAAAATGGTCTGGCGCAGCGATGACGGAAAAGGGGATGCGCAACAAATATGGCGAGGAATTTGCGCAATATACACAGCGGACGTCCGCCTTTGTCCCCATGCCGCCAAAATCGCCGGCAAAATCGACGTAATGTCCGGCGGCCAATGAGGGTGACAAACGAACCTTGGGCGGGCAGGGCAGGCCGATGAAATCCTGGATTGCCCTTGTCGCCCGCTTTGTCGTTATAGTGCTCGCCATTCTAACGCTTGTCAGCCTGGTGGCAGCAGATGCCTGGTGGATCCGGGTGTTCGACTTCCCCCGCTTGCAGATCGCCATACTGCTGGTGCTGGCAATTACCATGCTGATCGCGACCAAATCGAAACGGTTGATGATCTGGCTGCCCGTCGGACTGTTGGCGCTGGCATTCCAGGTGGGTCAGGTGCTGCCATATTTCTCTTTCATGCCGAAAGAGGCGGTGGATGCAGACGAATGCGCCGCGCCGGACAGGCTGCATATCGCCTCGCTAAATGTCCTGCAGAAGAACACCGATTATCAGGCCGCCATAGATTATGTGCGCGCTGAGGATCCGGACATTTTCCTGGCGATGGAGAACGATGCTGCGTGGACGGGTGCGCTGTCTGCCGCGCTGGACGAAGATTATCCCTACTCGATGAAAATTCCGCAGCCCAACACCTATGGCATGGCCATGTGGTCGCGCCTGCCGTTTGCCGAAATTGAGCGTAACGAACTGGCTGGGGGCGGCACGCCATCCATCAAGGCACGCATCCAGCGCGCCGATGGCGGTGTAATTACGCTGTTCGCCGTTCACCCCCGCCCGCCACGCCCCGGCCAGGATAGCGGACAACGCGATGCCGAGCTGGTGCTGCTGGCAGACCTTGTGCGCGAGTCCGGCCGGCCTACGCTGGTGGTCGGCGATTTCAACGATGTTGGCTGGTCCAGCGTGACAGAGACGTTCCAGCGTATCGGCCAGCTGATCGATCCGCGCAAAGGCCGCGGTTTCAATGCCACATTCGATGCGCGCAATCCGCTGATGCGCTGGCCGCTGGACCATGTCTTCCATACGGATGATTTTGGTGTGCTGCGGTTCGACGCGGGCCGGGATGTAGGCTCGGACCACTTCCCGCTGGAGGTGGAGCTGTGCCTGAAGACAAGCGAATTCGCGCCCCAGCAAGAAGCGCCCGATCTGACGCAGGAAGCCATCGATGATGCGCGCGATGAACTGGAAGACGCATCTCTTGGCGGTGCTGGGCCGGATGCCGAAAAGCTGACGCTGGAAGATGACGGCGACGAGCATGAGGCCTACGCGGCGGAATAGGTGCCGCCTTACATAAAGCGGCCTAGCGATGGCCCTCGTGGTTCAGGGCATATTTCAGGCTGGCACCGATCATCAGGCCGGAAATGCCAACGATCACGATGGCCCAGATCCAGTGCGGAAGCACCAATTC
>JBASBA010000307.1:0-6001 GCA_049650885.1 Alteraurantiacibacter sp.
GGCTACCACCGCGACGCGCAGGAATGCGCCGTCTCCCTACATTCTCCCCGTCTCCGGGCGAACGCTGACGGGATTTGGCGCACCGCAGTCGTCGGGACTTAGCCAGGGCCTTACCCTTGGCCCCATCTCTGGCGCCCAGGTGGTTGCACCCGCCGCGGGCCGAATCGCCTTTGCCGGGCCGTATCGCGGGTATGGCAACATCGTGATTATCGAGCATGGGGGAGGGTGGACCAGCCTTGTCACCGGGCTGGCGCGCAGCAATGTCGAGATCGGCGAAACCGTCGTGGGCGGTGCTCCGCTTGGTTCTGCGGCACCGGCACGGCCGCGTATCACGCTGGAATTGCGCCGCGATGGGGAACCGGTCAATCCACTGCTTCACACGCAATAGCGGCATTGCGATCGCACGGGGCGGCACTTATCTCCTCATCTGGTGTTAAGCCACTGCGTGAGATAGAAATGCCGCTGGGACTCCCTCCTTGCCGAGGACGAAAGATTTTATGAAGTTTGCACCCGCCATCCGCGCCGCTGCCCTTTGTACCGCAGTTGCGCTTGTGCCCGCCACCACGGCCGCCATTGCGCAGGTCGAAGGGCGCGCGTCTCCTGAATTTGCTAAATTGTTCGCCACCTATCAGCGGATCAAGGCCAGCTATGTAGAGCCGGTTGAGGACGATGTGCTGATCCGCGGCGCCATCGATGGGATGCTTGCCTCTCTCGATCCCCATTCCGCCTATCTGGATGGCACCGCGCTGGAACGGCTGACCACGATGATGGACGGCAATTATCAGGGCCTTGGCATCTCCGTGCAGATGGAAGATGGCGCGGTAAAGGTTATCTCCCCGTTCCGTGGCAGCCCAGCCGAACAGGCCGGCGTAAAGGCCGGCGACTTTATCACCCATATCAATGGTGATTTGATCTATGGCATGGAACTGAACGATGCCGTGGCGCAGATGCGCGGCGAGGCGGGCACCGATATTGAAATCACCATCTTCCGCCCCGGTCGCCCGGACAGCTTCGAAGTCACCGTGACGCGCGGCGTGATCGAGCTGGAACCGGTGACCTGGGAATTGCTGGATGGCAATATCGGCCATATCAGCGTGAACGAATTCTCTGCCGATGTCGGCTCCGACGTTCGCACGGGCCTGCGCGCATTGCAGGAAGAGGCAACCGGTCGGCTGGACGGGCTGGTGCTGGACCTGCGGCGCAACCCCGGCGGCTCGCTGGACGAGGCCGTGGCCCTGTCAGACCTGTTCCTGTCCGAGGGCCAGATCGTGTCGCAGCGTGGCCGATCGCGCCGCGAAACCATCTATTACGATGCGGAAACCGTATATCGCGGCGATGCCGCCGAAGGCCTGCCGATTATCGTGCTGATTGATGAAGGTTCTGCCTCCGCCAGCGAAATTGTGGCAGGCGCGTTGCAGGATCATCGCCGCGCGCTGGTGATGGGAGAGCGCAGCTTTGGCAAGGGCAGTGTCCAGACGCTGCTTCCCCTCAGCCGCGATACCGCCCTCAAGCTGACCACGGCACGGTATTACACGCCGTCTGGCCGCAGCGTGCAGGAAGGCGGGATCGAACCCGATATCCGCGTGCCGCAGCTATCCGATCCCGATGCCGAACGTCGCCAGCGGCTGGCCCTTCGTGAAAGCGACCTGCGCGGCCATCTCGTTGGTGAGATTGGCGGACAGGACGAGAATCTGGAACGCGATGGTCTCGATGATCCGCGCTTCCAGCTGACCGCTGCCGAGCTTGAGGAACAGGGTATCGAGGATTTCCAGCTGGATTATGCCGCGCGCACATTGCGGCGCACATCCGGCGTGGCCATTGCGAGGAAATGACGGGTTAGCGTATGGAGGCCGGTATGACCCCCGCGCTATCCATGTCCGACAAGCTGGCCCAACGCCTTGCGCTGGCTATTCCCGCGCTATTGCTGGCCGGTGCCTATATCTCTGAATATGGGTTTGGCCTGTTCCCGTGCGAGATGTGCTGGTGGCAGCGTTATCCGCATTTTGCGGCGGTGGGGTTGGCATTTATCTCGACTTTCGCGCCGCCAAAGCGATTGTGGATCGGCTTGGCAGGGCTGGCGATCTTTATGTCGGGCGCGATCGGTGCATTCCATGCCGGTGTGGAATACCATTGGTGGGAAAGCCCGTTGGGCTGCACTGGCAGCGACCCGTTCTCATTGGAATTCGTGCGCTGTGACGAAGCTGCCTGGACGCTGCTTGGCGTTTCGCTGGCAGGCTGGAACGCCCTGCTTTCCATTGGCAGCGCAATCGCCATATGGGTGTTGCTGCTAGCCAGAGAAAAGCGGACCTGAAAGCTATCTGAGGAGAAGCGCAAATGACCGAGACCCACGCCAAGGACCGTTCCGAAATGATTCGCGTCGATCAGGCGGGCGAGTTTGGCGCAACCCGCATTTACTCCGGGCAACTCGCCGTGATGGGTGATCGAGGACCGCATTCTGCCGAAATCCGCGGGATGGCGGAGCAGGAGGCAAGGCACCGCGCGGAATTCGATGCACTGATGGCGAAGCGCGGCGTGCGTCCCACGGCGTTGCAGCCGTTGTGGGATATGGCGGGCTACGCATTGGGTGCAGGAACGGCCCTTATTGGGCCGGAGGCGGCCATGGCGTGCACGGCGGCGGTCGAAACAGAGATCGACGCCCATTATTCCGCGCAGCTGGACGAGCTGGAGAAGGATGGAGACGATCCGGAACTGGCCGACATGATAAACCGCTTCCGCGAAGACGAGCGTGAGCATCTTGGCGCAGCCATGGAAGCCGGCGCAGAGAAAGCGCCTGGTTATCCGCTGCTGACCGCCGCAATCCGGCTGGGCTGCCGTGCCGCAATCCGGATTTCGGAGAAAATCTGAAACACTCCGGCTTCATCATGCGTTCAACCGATGACGTGCCAATTGCGTAAATTACCAGAACCCAAGGACACACCATGACCCGCTTGCTTGCCCTTACCGCCGCCTCTGCCATCGCAATGGGGATGGGCTCTGCGCCCGCTGCCGCCCAGGAAACTGGCGGAGATCGCGTAAATCAAGTCATCATCTTTGGTGAGGACGAATGTCCGCAAAGCACGGGCGATACGATCACGGTCTGCGCGCGGCTGGACGAGAGCGAGCGTTACCGTATTCCGCCCAACCTGCGGACCAGCGATTCTCCCGAAAATGACAGTTGGACCAATCGCGCCCTGGCGCTGGAAGCGGAAGGTGACTTCGGGCCGCTCAGCTGCACCCCTGTGGGTGCGGGCGGCGATCTTGGTTGCACGATGGAAATGATCGAAGCTGCTTATGAGGAACGCGCGAATTCCAGCGACCTTCGCTTTGCCGAACTGATCGCAGAGGAACGTGCCGAGAGACTCGGAGCGATTGATGCGGATGCTGCGGCAACGCAGGGCCGTGTGGAACAACTGGAGGATGCCGAACTGCAGCGTCGCCGCGAAGCGCAAGGCGCACCGTTGCCCGGCGAAGAGGAAGAGGCTCTTCCGCAAGTCGTCGATCCGGACAGCATTCCCGAAGCCGCCCCTTCCCTCCGTTGAGCGGAAGTCGGGCGAGCCCGGCCAAGCCTTACTCAGGTGAGCGCGATATCGGGCGCGTCTTCCTGCTTCATGCCGACAACGTGGTATCCTGCATCCACGTGATGGGTTTCGCCCGTCACGCCCGATGAGAGGTCGGAGCAGAAGTACAGGCCTGCGCCGCCCACATCCTCGATAGTGACATTGCGCCGCATCGGGGCGTTCAGCTCGTTCCATTTCAAGATATAGCGAAAGTCGCCGATGCCGCTGGCAGCCAGTGTCTTGATCGGTCCGGCGCTGATCGCATTAACGCGGATACCTTCCGGCCCAAGGTCATTCGCAAGATATTGCACGCTGGTTTCCAGCGCCGCCTTCGCCACACCCATCACATTGTAATGCGGCACCACTTTTTCCGCGCCGTAGTAGGTCAGCGTGACGATTGATCCTCCCTCGCTCATCAGCGGCCGTGCGCGTTTTGCCGCTGCTACCAGCGAGTAGGCGGAGATATTCATCGTCATCAGGAAATTGTCGAGGCTGGTATCGACATACTTGCCGCGCAGCTCGCTTTTGTCCGAAAAGCCGATGGCGTGAACAAGGAAGTCCATCTTGCCCCAGCGCGCTTCGATCTCGGCAAAGGCGGTGTCCATCGCGCCCATATCCGACACGTCACATTCGATCAGGAAATCGCTGCCAACCTGCTGAGCCAGCGGACCAACGCGCTTTTTCAGCGCCTCCCCCTGATAGGAAAATGCCATTTGTGCACCCTGTTCGTGCAGCTTCCTGGCAATTCCCCATGCCAGGGACTTGTCATTGGCGAGCCCCATGATCAGGCCTTTTTTGCCTGCCATCAATCCACTCATGCGACGGTATCCTTTGTATCCTGTGCGTCCCCGACATCGTCGGCGTTTTCGTGTTGCTTGCGATCCCGCTCTTCCTCTGGCGTTTCGGCAAGGGCGGCGTTCAATTCTCCGCCAGCCACCAACCCTAAGCCCACCAGCCAGAAAAAGAAAAGCGCGATCATGATCCCTGCCAGAGATCCATAGGTGAGGTTATAGGAAAACACGCTGCGAAGCACCGGCGGCAGGGCAATCGTTACGGTAATCCACCATATCGTAACCAGCAACGCACCGGGCCATTTGGGATAGCGGCGATCGCGGTATTTCGCCGGTGTCAGCGCGTAAAACAGCAGGAAGATAGAGCCGAAAAGCCCGACGGCGGGCACGATGCGAGACCATGCAAGACTACCCAGCGCCTGCGTAAGGTCGGGGAAATATGCAGAGATCACCTCCTGCGCGGCACCAATCATCACCTGCGCCAGCAGCGATGTCATCAACATCAGGACTGCGGCAATGATAATGCCGGTGGAGAACAGGCGGTATTTCCAGAATGCGTGGGTGGGTCGCGTGCCATATGCGCGGCGCAGAATGTCCCGAATCGTCTCGATCAGGCTGCCCACCGTCCACAGGCCGAACAATCCGCCGATCCACAACAGCCATCCGCTGCGTGATTCCACCACGTTGCGGGCTACCGGGCCGATCACCTCGCCCACCACCGGCGGCAGGGCGGTAAGGATAGCATTGATCGTGGCGGCACGCTCCCCTTCCTCTCCGATTACGGAAAAGATGGCGGCGGCGGTGATGAAGAACGGAAAGATGGCCAGCACGGACATGTAGGCAAGGTTGCCGGCGTGGATCAGCCCGTCGTTGAAGCAGCCGATGGCGACCCGCTTGATAACTTCCCAGGCCCTGTCGTGAATATGCAGCGTGCCGCGAAAACGGGCGAACGCGCCAGGATTTTCAACCGCGTGCTTGCGCCGTGCTTCCGGAGAGAAGTCCCGCATGGGCGGACCTGCAGACACTTCGCGTTCACTGATGCCGGGTGGAGCCATTGCCTGCGATGCTTACCAGTAACCGCGCGGGTGTCGAGCGCCGAACATCGGCCCGTAAGCGTCAAAGCCCCATGTGTTTGCGAGGGTTGCTGTCATCGCTCCAGCCTTCCAGCTTTCCGGAAAGCTCGGAAATATCATCGGGCAACTGGATCTCCAGCGTAACCAGCTGATCGCCGCGCGCGCCGCCCTTTTTGGTGAAACCCTTGCCTTTCAGCCGCAGAACCTTGCCGGAACTGGAGCCTGCGCCAACGGTAAGCATGACCGCGCCATCAACCGTGGGCACCTTCACCTTTGCGCCATTCACCGCCTCGTCCAGCGAAATGGGCAGATCGACGCGCACATCGTCCCCCTCCCGGTAGAAATAGGGGTGCGACTGGATATCTATCACCACGATACCATCGCCATTGCCACGCGGACCCTTCTGGCCCTTGCCTTTAAGGCGCATGGTCGTGCCATCCTCTACCCCTTCGGGAAGGGAGAGATCGATTGTCTTGCCATCAGACAGGGTGATGCGCTGCTTCGCGCGCGAGGCGGCATCCACAAACGGAACGGTCAGCTTGTAGCGGATGTCCGCACCCTTTTGCGGCGGGGGTGGGGG
>JBASBA010000308.1:0-5793 GCA_049650885.1 Alteraurantiacibacter sp.
GGTTCGGAATGCTAACTCCGCGCAGGGCAAGCAGTTGATCCTGGCCGCCGAGAACCCGGACTATCCCGATATCTACTTGTCGGAGACCGAGAACAGCTTTATCTGGGGAGTGGTGCGTCACGCAGTGAGAGACCTGCTCAAGAAGCCATGATCGGCCTTTTAGACTCGAACAATTTCTACGTAAGCTGCGAGCGCACCTTCGATCCGAGGCTGGAACGGCAGCCGGTGGTGGTGCTCAGCAACGGCGACAGCTGCGTGGTGGCGCGCAGTGACGAGGCTAAGGCCATCGGCATCCCGATGGGAACGCCCTTTTTCCAGATCAGGCACCTGGTGAAGCACGAGAACGTGCAGGTGTTCTCTTCCAACTACGCTTTGTACGGTGATCTGTCCCGCCGGATCGTCAGCCTGATCCGTACGCAGGTTCCCGAAGTAGAGGTCTACTCGATTGATGAGCAGTTTCTGGACTTATCAGGGCAGTCAGCGGGTGAACTGCATCCGTGGGGTCAAGGCTTAAGAGGCCAGATCCGGCAGTGCACCGGCATTCCGACCAGTCTGGGCGTTGCCAAGACCAAGACGCTAGCCAAGGTCGCCAACCGCATTGCCAAAAAGTCGCTGGTGCACCAGGGCGTGTACGTGCTGGACCGGGAGCGCATCATCACCGAGTTCCTGTCGCTTACCCCCGTAGCTGAGCTGTGGGGAGTGGGCAAGCAGTACGCGGCCAAGCTGGCTACCTTCGGCATCCGCACGGCCCTTGACCTGTACGACTGCAAGGAGTCTTTTGTCAAAAAGCACATGACGGTAGTAGGCCTGCGCTTGTGGCACGAGTTGCACGGAGTGCCGTGTCTGCCGCTGGAGATGACCAGCAAGCCTAAGAAGAACATCTGCACCAGTCGTACGTTTGGTTGCCCTCAGACCGAGCTATCGGCCATCAAGGAGGCGGTGGCTACGCACGCGGCGGCCTGCGCCGAGAAGCTGCGCCAGGAGGGCAGTGCAGCCAACTACGTGCAGGTGTTCATCGCTACCTCCCGCCACCGGCCCGAAGAGCAGCACAACGCTAGTTTCACCTGGACGCTACCGGTGGCCAGCAGCGACAGCCGGGCGCTGGTTGGCTACGCTTTCTTAGCGCTGGACAAGATCTTCCAAGCGGGGTTGCGGTACAACAAATGCGGGGTGGTGGTCTCTGGTTTGGTGCCCGAGGACGCCCGGCAGCTGGGTTTGTTTGAGGACGAAAACCCATCAGCGCCCGGCGAACTGGAGGCTGCTTCGCCCATGTGGGTTTCCCCGCAGGTAAGCCTACCGCTGATGCAAACCATCGATGCGCTCAATAAGCAGTACGGGCGGGGCACGGTGCGGCTGGGGGCCACGATGAGCACAGCCGAGACACAAGGCTGGCAGATGCGGCAGGAGCGCCTATCACCCCGCTATACCACCTGCTTCCGCGAGATTCCGGTGGTGCGCTGCGGGTAAAGAGGGGTGGTGAAGATACTTATTGAAAAACAGAGCGTCATTCTACTGTCTGCTCAATATGCCTACGTAAGGAACAGCTTTTTACGAAGAAGGTGAATCGTTTCCATAGCGGGAACCTCGCAGAGTACTAGTAACCGGTCCCCGTTTTCCTCTTGTAAATCCAGATATTCGAAAGTACGTATACCAATTTTTTTGCAGAGTTCGTTTTGCCTCTGCTTCTCGGCTAGGGAATATCGCGTATCAGCAGCGTATGATTTTAAAACGAAAGGATGCGCACCTGCATATCTATCTAACCCCTTAACCCGCTTGATGGCTTCGATGGTTTCAGCAGAGGATTCAGAATATGTCCCGTCCGGGGAAGGCCAGACATTATCCCAAATCTTAGGTAGGGCTGTAAGGATAATTGGTGTAGCGGTGGTGCCATAAAGTATGAGCTTTGTCGAGTGAAACTGTTCGTAGGCATAGGCATCCTGAGTGAACTGATAATAAAGCCGGGAAGCACTTTTGGTGCGGGCGTACTGTTCGCTGACACAGCTTAGGCCCAAATAGACTACTTTTTTATTTTTTAGCGCACCTACTCTTTCATTCCATGACACCATAAAAAAGCTACGATATTATTTTCATGTGAAGCGATGTATGCGTGGCTATTGTATTTTAATTCTCTTCTCAGTAAATATTTCGGATTAATATAATAAGGCTTCAAAAGGAGATACATCTCTTCTCTATCCTTCATCGATAAATCGTCTATAGTTTTTTTGTAATTAAGAATATTATTCATTCTAGCTTCTATAGTAAACTGCTCCCCAAGTCAAACCACCTCCCATACCACATATCAGTATATTTTTGTTTTTCTCTTCAAACTTTGAGAAATGTTCCGATATCGTAATATGAATTGAAGCAGATCCAGTGTTTCCCAAAAATTCAACTGTTGTTAAAATTTTATCTTTCGGTATTTCTCTATCCACTAAACACTTTTCAGTTACAACTTTGTTAGCTTGGTGAGTAATTACGTAGTCAATTTCATGAACAGAATTTAAGTGCTTGGAAATTATCCAATCAATGGATTCATTTAGTTTTTCGAGGATAAAATGTTTAACCTCTCTTCCCTCCATCAATAGATAATGGTTTTTGGAATTTTTGTCATAGGTTTCAATGGGGTAAACAGCTTTCCCCCCTAATACCCTTAAGGAGTATTGTTCGTCCTCCTTCTCGTCTAATGAAGATCCCAAGAAAAAATCAACTATGCCACTACTGCTATCTTCTATTAATAAAAGTGCTCCGGCACCTTCCCCAAACAAAGAATTCATCAAGTAGTCATCCGGATCAACGAGGTCAAGCATTTTGTCTACGCCTATAAGCAGCCCCGCTTTGTACTTTTTTGATTTTATGAACATACTTGTCATAGCCATTGAGTAGATTGGCCCAGCACAAGGCATATTTATTTCAATTGCAAATGCATCATCTAAACCCAGTTTCTGTTGTATAATTGTTGCTGTCTGTGGCAATGTATAATCACCAAAAAAAGTATTTACAATAATGAAATCAATTTTGCCACTGTAATTATGTATAGCCCTTTTAGCTGCAATGACGGCTTGATCTGAGGGCTTTAAATTAGATTTTCTTCTTTCAAGAATTCCCGTTTTATCAACTATCCATTCCTCTAAATCAAAATCAGTGTAAAAGCAATTTGCTATATCTCTGTTTGTAATTATTTGCTCAGGAATGTAGCTCCCTGCACTCAGTATTTTTACCATAAAATATTTTAAATTCTCTCTAGGTTTCGTGATAAAAAATGTTGTAGCTATTTAGCACTCGCTATAATATTCTTTACCAGGCGGTTGGTTTTGCAAATCTTAAATATGGAAATCATCGTAAAATAGGCCTTACGGTAAAATCCCAGAATCTAAATGTCTATCTCGTATCGAATAGGTAAGGAAGTACTTTTCAGAATCCTCTTTAACTATTTTCCAACCAACTCTCAAGTGGGCAGTAATTTTAGGGTTACTCTTATAGACAATGGCGAAAGCCACGTCGTACTTGAGTGATACTTGTTTGAAGAAGAAATTCGTTAGGTCCCAATAAACTTTTTGACGACGATAGCTTGGTTCAATTACTACCTGTATTCTAAGAGCTAAACGAGACTTTGGCAGTATTCCACTAGCTGCCAAATGACTTGCTATATTAGAAATTTCTTCGCGCGTTTTAGTCTGAGAACTATTGTCTGCAAGGTAGTAACCTACTGCTTTCTCACCATCTTCTACCAGAATAATATCCTCTCGATCAACCATTTCTATAAAGTCTCGTTGCGAGAAAGGTTCACAAGTCAAAAAGCCATCTCTTCTCTGTATTTCAGTAAGGTTTTCCTGTAAAAATTTTACGTTTAAAATAGATAGTTTAGGTACATCCTCGGGATGAGCAAGCCTGAAAGAAGTAGTATTTGTAATTTTCATAGTCTTTTAATGGTAGAAACCCTCATCTTCAGACGAGAGGGCCTTCAGGCTTTGCGTAGTGGTGAGAAGTTGTAGTTTTGCGGTTATGTCTCAATACAGTAAAGGCAGCCACACGACGTACTATCATCGCTACCACGTCTTCTGCAGCATTCCGCCTCACGTACCGGTGAGCGACTTTGTGAAGAAAGCTAAAGGGAGAAGTTCTCGTAAGGTGCAGATGGAGTTTCCGGAGTTGAAGAAGCGTTACTGCGGCAATCACTTTTGGGGTATGGGCTATTTTAGCTCTACCAGCGGCAATGTAACTGACGATGTTATTAACGAATATATTGACAACCATACTGATGCTCATAGAAGTGATAATCAAAATAATATTTCTTTAGAATAACCCCCGACTTCTAGTCGTGATCAAAACCTACCAGCTTCTAGCTGGTAGTGGTTTAGTCGCGCAGGCACGAGGCGAGGACTTACGTGAAGGGAAGAGGATATGGTCGTAAGGTTCAGGGTATATCTAAATAATTCTTCGAACCATAACTGCCATTCCTTCGGTCGTTCTTGCCGCACAGCAAGGTATCCCTCCTCTATACGCTTTGGGAAAAGGCGGATATGCACGTGCATTCACCCCCACTATATGATAACCACGGCATCCTTGATCTGCTAATTCAGTCAATTCTGAAGGCAAAGGTTCGGGATACACTTCGTTGATAAGGATCAGAGAAGACCAAAACTTACTGATATAATCGTTTAAAGCTGCCTTCCGAGTTAAATTGATAATCACAGCATCTCTTCCATAAAGATGGTCAGGCCAAGAACATAAAGCGTTATCTTCTATATCTATTCCATAAACCTCCCTGTCCGACAAATGTGAAATTAGTCTCCTACCGATAAATCCACGGCTACCTAAAATAATAATTGGCACCCTTGAAGAAAAGGTTTCAATATTGCGAACCGCTTCCTCCGCTTTTATCACAGCCATCACAGTAACATTTGCTTCTACTACGTCTCGTACAAGACGTTTTCTAAATAAAATGCCGGGTAAAATTCCTGCAAAGGTCTTTTGCTGGGCACCAAGAAGCAACCGAATTTTCTCTGTTTTTGAAACTAATCTCTTTAAGTTATCGGCATTATCAGGCACTGCAAAATCCGGCTCTGTGCTAGAAATCACGAATGTCACACCCCATTTGCCATTCTGCTGAAAGATACCTACCGGCCAGGGTGACCAGCGCATCAAGTGTCTATGTTTTGGGTAAACATAAGCCAAAGCATACTCCTCTGACGCAGGATATGCAACAAAAACTGAGGTAATAAAACTAAATTTGCTATTGAGGATGCCTAGCAACCGGAAAACGGCTTCTCGGTTGAAAACAAAATTCAAGATTAATATAGTACTTCGGCGAATATGAGTTGCAATCGATCTTAGCAAGGTTCTACCGGCTATCTTATTCATCTTTTCGTGTGTAATTCGGTCAGATTGAGTTAGTTTTTTTTTTCTAATGGTGCGATAAAGCGTTTCGATTACCTATGAGATGTAGGGATATAATTCTAAACTCACGCAGATCACATCCATCTCCTTTTTGCGAACACCTAACAATTGATTAGTTCACTACCAGAATTCCATTTTATAAAAGACGTTAAACAGTCATTTCTTTCACTAAAAATTGTCTGCTTGTCTGCCGAGTCTGATTGTAAAGATTCCTTTATCAGTTGCAAATTATCGCACTTGAAACACTTCGGTTGTTTGAGAGACAATATATCGATCATTCGTATATTATCGGCTATCACTATAGTCTATACACAGGCCGTATTCTTTGAATCAAGTCCGCCAAATTGCTACGTTATTTTCAGTGTTTCTTTTCCTATTATGCGAATCGCTAGTTGA
>JBASBA010000309.1:0-8103 GCA_049650885.1 Alteraurantiacibacter sp.
AGCCGATGGCAACCGCCATCGAGGAAGCCGAAGTGCAGCAGGCGAAAATTCGCTCTCCGCTGGTTTGCGAAGCCGAAATGGGCGTTTGCGCCACCTGCTACGGGCGCGATCTTGCGCGCGGTACGCCGGTGAACATCGGTGAAGCTGTCGGCGTGATCGCCGCACAGTCCATCGGTGAGCCGGGCACGCAGCTGACCATGCGTACCTTCCATATCGGCGGCGCGGCACAGGTGAACGAAACCAGTCACCTGGAAAGCATCTCCGACGGTAAGATCGTGTATCGCGATATGCCCACCATCACCGACAAAAAGGGTCGTCGCCTGTCGCTGGCCCGCAACGGTGAAATGGTCGTTGTCGATGCGGAGGGCCGCGAACGCGCGATCCACCGCGTGCCTTACGGCACCGTCCTCATGTTCGAGGACGGCGAGAAGGTTTCCGAAGGCGATCGTCTGGCAGAGTGGGATCCGTTCACCCTGCCGATCATCACCGAACAGGCCGGCCTCGTGCGCTATCAGGATCTTGTCGAAGGCAAGACCCTGGAAGAGCGCGTGGACGAAGCCACCGGTATCGCCCAGCGCGTGGTTATCGAATACCGCGCCGCCGGACGCTCCAAGAAGGAAGACCTGCGTCCGCGCATGACCCTGATTGGTGAAGACGATGCCAAGGGCGCCGCCAGCAAGGAAGAGGATACCGAGGCACAGCGTTACATGCTGGCACCGGGCACCACGCTTTCTGTTGAGGATGGCCAGGCCGTGCAGGCGGGTGACATTCTTGCCCGTGCATCGCGGGAAGCCGCCAAGACGCGCGACATCACCGGCGGTCTGCCGCGTGTTGCCGAGCTGTTCGAGGCACGCATTCCCAAGGATGCAGCCGTGATCGCCAAGATCAGTGGCCGGATGGAATTCATCCGCGACTACAAGGCCAAGCGCAAGATCGCGATCGTTCCGGAAGAGGGCGAACCAGTCGAGTACCTGATCCCCAAGACCAAGGTGATCGACGTGCAGGAAGGCGACTTCGTCAAGAAGGGCGATACGCTGATTTCCGGCTCGCCCAACCCGCATGACATTCTTGAAGTCATGGGCGTTGAAGCGCTGGCGGAATTCCTCTGCACCGAGATCCAGGAAGTCTATCGACTGCAGGGCGTGCGGATCAACGACAAGCACATCGAGGTAATCGTTCGCCAGATGTTGCAAAAGGTCGAGATCACCGATGGCGGCGATACAGTGCTGCTGCCGGGCGAGCAGGTCGACATGGAAGAGATGAAGGAAGAGAATGCAAAGCTGACCAAGAGCAAGGCACGTGCACAAGGCACGCCGATCCTGCTCGGCATCACGAAGGCCAGCCTGCAGACACGTTCGTTCATCTCTGCCGCTTCTTTCCAGGAAACCACCCGCGTGCTTACGCAGGCAGCGGTCGAAGGAAAGAAGGATACGCTGGTCGGTCTGAAGGAAAACGTAATCGTTGGTCGCCTGATCCCTGCCGGTACTGGTGCGGGTATGAACCGTATGCGCGTAACCGCCACTTCGCGTGATGCCGCCTTGCGCGCGCAGTACAAGAAGATGCAGGATGCGCTGGTCGCAGCCGAAGAAGCCGAAGCAGCTGCGAAGGAGGAGGCCATCGTTGCGGCAAACTCCGCTGAAGAGCAGCACGAGGCTGAACTGGCACGCGATCCCGCAGATGCTGCAACCGGCGATGCCACCATGGCCCCCATGGTGGATAGCGGCGAAGGCACCGATGCGGACGCTGGCGAGTACAAGCGCGAGGATGAAGGCACTGAGCCCGAGGCCATTGCGAAGAAGGATGGTTCCGACAGCGAAGACTGATCGGCAATCTCTCGATAATCATGAAAAAGGCCCCGGTGGAGCGATCCCCCGGGGCCTTTTTCTTTGTCTGGATTTTGGAAACGCCATGAGACTTATCGCGATTGCCGCACTTGCGTTAACAGCTTGCTCGCAAGAGAGTGAACCCGAGGAGCAGCTCACCACGCTTCCCGCGCCTGGCGGTATCGAAAATCCTCCTCCCGCACCGCCCTCCACCCCCCTCTCCCCTATCGAATCGCTTGCTGGTGAGTGGCGTGTTGCGGGCATGGACGGGCAGCCGCTGGACGAAAGTTTTGGCCTTGCCCTCAGCGCCGATGATGCGGAGATCTGGTGGGAACCTCGCTGTGCGAATTTCGCTTTCGGTTATCGGATAGACGGGCTCGCGCTGGAAACCGGCACAGCAAGGCCGGGCGCGCCGATTACACCGAATGAAAACCCACCCCCTGTTTGCGCCATTGCCATTCCGCCCCGGCTAAGCGACGTGTCACGCGCATTAGACCTTGCCGATACCGTGGGCCGCACGCCATCCAACGGCGTGCAGTTAGAGGGCGGCGGGCACTCGCTGCTCCTGTTCTCCCAATAGGCTCCCTGGCTGACGGGGCATCTCGTCATCCGGATGATACCGCGCTAGGGGAGCGCGCATGACTGTGAAAACCCGCTTCGCCCCCTCGCCCACGGGCCACCTGCATGTCGGCAACATCCGCACCGCGCTGCACAACTGGATGCTGGCGCGCAAATCCGGCGGCACGTTCATGTTGCGCATCGACGATACCGACGCAGAGCGCAGCGAAGAACAGTATGTCGATGCGATCCGTATGGACCTTGAATGGCTGGGCCTGTCACCCGATGGCGAGGAGCGCCAATCGCAGCGGCTGGAATGCTATGATGCGGCGTTTGAGACCCTGCGCGAGGCGGGCCGCGTCTATCCCGCCTATGAGACGAGTCAGGAACTGGAGCTGAAGCGCAAGATCCAGCTGGGGCGCGGCCTGCCGCCAATTTACGACCGGGGTGCCTTGCAACTGACCGAGGACGAACGCGCCGCCAAAGAGGCTGAGGGCATCGCCCCGCACTGGCGTTTCAAGCTGAACCATGACGAGACCATTGCATGGGACGATGGCGTGCGCGGGCCACAAAAGTTCGACGCGGCGCAATTGTCCGATCCGGTGATCCGCCGGGCAGACGGCTCCTGGCTATATATGCTGCCCAGCTGCGTGGACGATATCGCAATGGGTATCACCGATGTGCTGCGCGGAGAGGATCACGTATCCAATACCGCCGTGCAGGTTCAGATGTTCGCGGCACTGGAGGCCACCCCGCCCCGCTTCGCGCATGAGGCCTTGCTGGTCGGCACGGAAGGCAAGCTGTCGAAGCGCCTTGGTTCACTTGGTTGCGATGCCTTTCGGGAGCGCGGGATCGAGCCGGAAGCGTTGATTGCGTTACTGGCACGGCTGGGCACCAGCATGCCGGTGGAGCCGATTGCCGCGCGCGCTGCATTGGTGGACAGTTTCGATCTTGGCACGTTCGGCCGCGCGCCTGCCAGGTTCGACGATATAGAGCTGGACCGGATCAATGCTGCCATCGTCCACCAGTTGGCATTCGCAGATGTTGAGGATCGCCTGCCAGTGGGCATGGACGAAGCTGCATGGCACGCGATCCGCCCGAACCTGGAAACCGTTGGTGGCACGGACGCGTGGTGGGCAATCGTCACAGGCCCGGTCGATCAACCCGATTTCGATGCCGAAACGCGCGAATATCTGGCGCAGGCCGTCGATGAACTGACCTGGTCAGCCAATCCCTGGGCGGACCTGACGGCCAGCCTGAAGCAGAGCACCGGGCGCAAAGGCAAACAGCTTTTTCTGCCGCTGCGCCAAGCGCTTACCGGCATGGGACACGGGCCGGACATGAGCGAACTGCTTCCGCTGATCGGAGAGGGGGAGGCGCGCGCGCGCCTGCTTTCTGCGGCGAAACAAGCCTGACGCTTCTCCGCTTTTTTGCAACTGCTCACTTGACGTTCAGTGCATATCGCCTAGATGTGCGATGATACAACGTAACTTTCCGCAACATGAGCCTCTAAATGATCCGCAAATCTGCCCTGTGTCTTGCAAGTGTTGTTATTCCATCTCACGTAATGGCGCAGGATGCGTCGCAAGAAGCGGACGCGCCTGCCGAGGTGGTTGATCGCGCAGAACCGGGTAATGACGATTTTCACGGCACCATTTACGTTACCGCCAGCGGGGTGGACCGGCTGGACGTGGTTGCGGGCACCTCCGTCCTGTCCGGCATGGATTTGCAGCGTGAAAGCGCCGGACAGGTCGGCGATATGCTGGCCAGTCTGCCGGGTGTAGATGCGAGCGGCTTCGCCCCCGGCGCCTCTCGCCCCATCCTGCGCGGATTTGGCGGAGACCGTGTTCGCGTGCTGCTGGATGGTATCGGAACGATCGATGCATCGGGCGCGTCGGACGATCATGCCGTGGCCGCCGATCCCCTGATCGCAGAGCGGATAGAGGTTCTGCGCGGCCCTGCCGTGCTGCTGTATGGCAGCCAGGCCATCGGCGGCGCGGTGAACGTCATCACAAAGCGCATCCCGCCCGGCGTGCCGGACGAACCGTTCCATGTCGATATGCTGGGCGGCGTGGACAGCGCCACCGGCCTGTGGGAAGGCGGGGCCTCGCTCGACACCAAGGTGACGGACAACATCGTCTTCCACATCGATGGATCATACCGGAACACGGATGATATCGAGATACCCGGCTACGCCGCCTCCGATGCACTACGCGCAGACCTGCTGGCGGACGCTGCCGAGGAAGATGAAGAGGGTGAATTCGAGGAAGCCGAAGAACTGCGCGAGGCAGCCAATATCTCCGGCACCGTTCCCAACACGTATAGCGAGACCTGGTCAGCAGGAACCGGCCTCGCCATCTTCTCTGGCGACAGCAATTTCGGCGTTTCGTTCGATTATTACGACACCACCTACGGCGTGCCCGGCGCACCTGGCGCGGGACATCATCACCACGGCGAAGAGAGCGAAGAAGGCGGGGAAGCGGAAGGTGGCGAGGAGGAAGGCGAAGAAGCCGTTTCCATCGGCCTGAAACGCTATCGCGCCGATTTCCGGGCCAATATCGATCTTGGCGACGGTTTCTTCGATTCCGTGCAGTCGCGCGTCGGCTTCTCCGATTACACCCACACCGAGTTCGAGGGGGCGGAAGTCGGCACCGTGTTCGACGTAACCGGCGTCGAGGGCCGAGTGGAGCTGGTCCAGTCGCGCGGTGACAACTGGAGCGGCGCAACGGGGGCGCAGTTCTCCGTGCAGGATTTCCGCGCGACCGGCGCCGAAGCCTATATCCCGCCCAACAACGTGGAGACATTCGCGCTTTTCACCTTGCAGGAATTCTATTTCGGGCCGTTCGAACTGGAAGCAGGCGCGCGTTACGAAAACACCCGGATCGACGCGACCACGCTGGGCCAATCGCGTGACTTCGATACATTCTCCGCTTCGGTTGGCGGCGGGTACACCCTGTTCGATGATTTTCGCGCCGGCCTGAACATATCGCACACCGAACGTGCGCCAACTGCGGCTGAACTGTTTGCCGAAGGCCCGCACATTGCCACCCAGCAGTTCGAAGTTGGCGATCCCACGCTTGTCGAAGAAAGCAGCTGGGGCACGGAAGCCTATGTTCGCGGGGAAATCGGCGAGGTGAAGATCAACGCCAGTGTTTATCGCAACTGGTTCGGAGATTTCATCTATCTTTCCCGAACAGACGAGGAAGAGGACGACCTGCCCGTGTTTGCATTCATGCAGCAGGATGCAGACCAGTGGGGCGCAGAAGCGCAGGTGACCTTCCCGCTGGTCGAAGGCCGGGACTTTTCGTTGCTGGGCGATCTGCGGGGCGCATACACCAGGGTAGAGTTCGACGACGGCACCGACGCTCCGCGTATCCCGCCTCTCAGCCTCTATGGCGCGCTGGAAGGCCGCTGGGAGCATTTCGATCTTCGTGGCGAGGTGGAATGGTATGACAGCCAGAATGATGTCGCACCGCTTGAAACCCCCACCGATGGCTTCACCATGGTCAACGCTTCATTGGGCTGGCATCCGTTTGAAGGTCGCGAGAATCTGACCTTCATTGCGCAGGTGGACAATATCTTCGACGTAGAGGGCCGTCGCCACACCAGCTTCACGAAGGAATTCGTGCCCCTTACGGGACGCAATTTCAAGCTGACTGCACGGGCTAGCTTTTAACAGACGCCGGCTGGCTAAATTTTCGGGAGCGCAGAAGCCGCAAGCGCGAACGCGCGCCCGATCTCATGCGAGGAAAGCCAGGCTGGCCGGATGGCCTGCGCCCGGCGCTTGAGGGAACAGCGGAATATTCAGACTTCGTCGTAATGGAACGGCGCAATTACCGCCTTGGGGAATGCTTCGTAGTCGAAGCTTGGCGGCCTGTCCGGCTCCACCCCCTCGGTAGTGCGTAACAGCGGCACGCCGCCCTTGTGCCAGCCGTGCTGTCGATGTGCAGGACGGGCTGCAATTGCATGTGATTGTAGATCGTGCCGTCACCATATCACGGCAGGCGGCCAAGATATTCACGCACCCGATCACGCCGGTCGTAAACTCCACGTCCGGCGATTTCCAGCGTGCCATCATCGGCGAAAAGGATGGCCGCCTTGTCCCACAATCCCTTGCCCCCCAATCCCTTGTCCACGTAATAGCCGTAGGCGCCCTGCAGATTCACGATCACGATAGTCTTCGGCTGCCATGGCGCGCGCTTCCAGCGCCTCGATCCGGGCAAGCAGGTCTTCGATTGTCGAAATGTGTCCCCCCTTGTGTTTTGCAGGGGGAGGTTAGGTCACAATCGCGGCAGCGTCACCCCGCGCTGGCCCATGTATTTGCCCGCCCTGTCGGCATAGGTGACTTCGGGCCGTTCATTGCCTTGCAGGAACAGGAACTGGCACGCGCCCTCATTTGCGTAAATGCGTGCGGGCAGCGGCGTGGTATTGGAAAATTCCAGTGTCACATGCCCCTCCCATCCCGGTTCCAGAGGGGTGACGTTGACGATGATGCCGCAGCGCGCATAGGTGCTCTTGCCAAGGCAGATCACCAGCACATCCTCCGGCACGCGGAAATATTCCACGGTGCGTGCCAGCGCGAAGGAATTGGGCGGTATCACACAGACATCGGTCTTGCGGTCCACCAGGCTATCACCGTCGAAATTCTTGGGATCGACAATGGCGGAATTCACATTGGTGAAGATCTTGAACTCGTCCGCCACGCGCGCATCATAGCCGAAGGACGAAAGGCCGTAGGAGATACACCCGTCGCGTCGCTGGCTTTCCACAAAAGGCTCTATCATGCCTTTCGATTGCGCCTGTTCCCGAATCCACTTGTCTGAAAGTATAGCCATTCGGCAGGGATTCCCGACTGGCGGCGCAAGGGCAAGCTGTCAGGCGGAAATATCCCCTTTCGCGTCCCTTATGGCATGCGGCATTCAAAACTTGTCGCGCGGTTCGCATCGCCGCCGGTGTAATGCGCGTAGGATGGATGCGGGCACAGTGGCATTTCTGTGGTCGCTCCGGCATCGGCGGGCGTGGCCGCGCTGCTTCGCCGCGCAGTTACCGCGCCGGGTGCCGCGCCATTTTCCACCCAGCCCACCATCGGGCCAAGCAGATCGAAATTGTCGAAGGCGTTGCCGCCTGCGCAATGCCCCATGCCCGGCACCATGTAGAACCTTGCGGCATCGTCCCACGCCTGTGCGCCGTTCGCCTCCTGCGCGCGCTGGTAATAATCCCAGGTGTCAAATGCGCTGAACCACGGGTCTGACACGCCGTGGAAGAACATCAGCTTCGATCCGCGGCCAAGATAGGTGGAAAGATTGGTCCAGTGGGCGGTATCGGTAAGGCGTCCGGCGGCATCCCAGCGAACATCCTCGATACGCTGGTCCACATCCATTTCGCGCGCCGTGCTGGGCGGCCCCAGCGGCCCGCCCTGCCCCACGGGCAAATAGCCCGGCAGGCCCGGCCCGGAAAACGTGATGCCGGTATCCCAGGGATACGGCGAATAGACAGACATGCCGTTGCTGGTTCGCAAGGGTGCCATCGCTTGCCGCACCGCCTCCGCCCGGTCAGGCGCGATGCAGCCCTCGGTCTCGCCAGGCTGGCACTGAAGCGCGGCGGCATTGAAATCGCGACATGCTGCGACATTGGCGATGATCCCGTCGCTCAGGCCATCAGCGCCATCACATTGGCGCACAAGTTCGCGGTCCACCACGGCAAGCTCTGCACTGGTCAGGCC
>JBASBA010000310.1:0-3743 GCA_049650885.1 Alteraurantiacibacter sp.
CGCAAATAGGTTGCTTCTGCGTAGCTTGAGAACGCGGAATGATCTGGACTTCTGCAGCCAACTAATCGCTCTTTCCGAGAATACCTGGTTAGGCTGCTGAGAAGGGGTGTCGAGAATTCGCTTGGCCTCTATAGGCGGCGTTACCCAAGCCCCAAGAACTGCAAGTTGATTCTGCATTAATTTTATGCCGAAAGTGGAGCTATTGTTAGATCGCCCCGCTTGAGACCATTCCCGTATCAAAGACGGCACCGATTTAGAACTTCGCGCATTAACTTGCAGTCGATTGACATGCTCTTCGACAATTCCAAACGAACCATCTTGCGTCAACAGGCGCGAAAGCATTGTGCTTCCGCTACGCTGTACAGTTAATACGCAGAAAACATCTAGCTCTGCAATATAATCGGTATCAACGGGAGCCTGTTGCGCAAACCATACTACCTCACTCATTCTTGTCTTTCATCTTCCATAAGCTTTACATCCGCTTCATCTGGCGCCGGCATCACTAATCAATTGAAGGTTTCCTTTACACATGCACTGAGTTTGCATAATGATAAAGTTACCGTAGAGGAATTTTCACCAGCTGTCTTTAATAAGATGCCCAAACTAGATAAATAAATGTCATGCATTACAATAGTTTCAGATCAGGAATGTTAGCTTTAGTGGCAGTAACACGACTTTAGTATCCCCATTAACCACTACCGGTAGACTTCTGCAATCTTTCAAAGCCTTCCGGCTTTGCTTTGATATCGGCAAAGTTCTTTCGGTAGCTCACCAGCATCTTCTCAAAATCGAACTTTTCGAAAGCGCGTTCGGCTGCCTGTCTCTTCGCTCCCGCGAGTTCGGGGTCATCGACGAAGCGCTTCATCGCGGCGGACAGCTGGATCGCATCTATCGTGCCGCTTCCCCCCGTCCTCGGCACGACGATGCCCGCCGCGTCCGCGCCGAGCTCGGCATCTATGATCCAGGCGCACATTCCGATGTCCGATACGATCGACGGTTTACCCTGTGCCAGAAATTCCAGAAGCACCAGGGGCAGGGATTCTCCGGCGAACCAGCTCGGCAAGAGACCTACGTCGCTGAGGGCGATGTAATCGGCGAGCTGGCTCGTATGCGCGACGAGGTGAATACCATTATCGAGACCGTCTGACGCGATCTCCTGCGCGGCGGGCCCGTCTCCGATCAGGACCAGTCGCAGATCGCGCCCGCCCCCGACATCGGAAGTCAAAAGCCGGAAAGCATCCCGCGCCGCGAACCAGCCCTTCTGTTCGATCGCGCGACTGGCCAGGGTGAAGACGAGAGCGTCGTGAGGAATGCCCAAGGTTTCACGGTTCAGCCCACCCGGAGCGACCGGTTCGAATCCGTTGACGATGTGACCAACCGACTTCGGAGAGACGTGGCCCTCGTCGAACAGGCGCCGGTTCTTGTCGGCCGTCCAGATCCAGCGGTCGCAATGACGCTCAGCCTGTTCGAAGACCGCCGATCGGTCGGGGAAGGCGTCCGGTTCGTCCAGCACGTTCTCATAACAACCGTGCATGACGATGGTCCAGGGGATGGCGCTGGCGTCACCGACGTCCCGGTCGAGAAGCGCCGCCACCTCCCGGTCGGCCCACCAGTGACCCGTTGCGACGGTATCGAGGCCCCAGTCCGCCATGAACCGCCCCAGACCGACCTTCCTGATCTCATCGACCCCGATGACTGCTACTTCGGGCGAAAGCGCGCCCCGCACCGCCGGATGCTCGGCTTCGTGGCCGGCGAGGAAGAGCACGGCGGGCGCACCTGACTTGGCCCATCCATTCATCAACCGAACGGCGAACATCTGCGCCCCGCCCCCCGAAAGATCGCCCACGCCGAACAGCAATCCGGGATGCTGGCCAAGACCGGCGGCAGCCTCCGGGACCCGACCCTCGGGCAGCGGGTCCGTCCAGCCGAAACGATTAGCTTCAGCCTCCATTTTCTTGCGGAAGGATCGGTCGCGAACCGGATCGGCGCCGTAGAGATGGCGCACCAATGCGTTCACATTCGCCAGTTCGCGGAAGTAGAGCGCCGACCCCTCAAGGGACTTCGTCACGGTCGTATCGTGGCGGCGATGATAATTCACCGCGTCGGCGACATATCCTATGCGGCCGCCATGGATGGCCACCACATAGAATGCCCAGTCCCCGGCAAGTCGAAACTCGCGGGCGACGGCGATTGCGCGCCGCGCTGCGTCACGGCGGACGACGACGCCGCTGGCATTCGGAATGACATTCCCGCGGCCCAGCGCCGCGTCGATCTCCCGCCGGGCCGGGTTGCAATGGGAATGGTTCCAGCGGCCCGGAGCAATATCGGTGAGATACGTCTGCCGGTAATCGCCGGTCACCTTTCCTTCCGCATCCATCGGGACGGATCTGCCATGGACCAGGCGGACCCCCGATGGTTCGAATGCGGCAACGACCCGTTCCAGAAAGTTCTCGTCGCATGTGTCGTCGGCCTCGGCCAACCAGATCAGTTCGCCTTGTGCCTCATCGATGCACTTGCTCCACGCGTTGAAAACGGACCCGCTGTTCTTCGAGGCTATCTCCAGCCGGGAGAACGGATGGCGCCGCACGAACGCTTCAAGCATCGCGACGCTGTCGTCGCTCGAGGCATCGTCCCTCAGGATGATCTCGACGTCGCGAAAGGTCTGGGCAGCGATACTGTCGAGGCGATCCCTCAGGTAGGCTGCGGAATTGTAGACCGGCACGAGAATCGAAACCTTCGGTTTCAGATCCGCGATCCGCCGAATGTCGCCGAGCAATCCCATGCAGGCGCGATCCGAACTATGACGGTCCTGCACGCGATCGAACCCGGTCCGGGCCATGCGTTCCCGCAGCGCTTCGTCGTTCAGCAACTCGTAAAGCGCCGCGAAGAAGGCGGCTTCGTCGCCAAGGGGCACGGCGCGACCCGCCGGCTCCTCTCCGTCGGGCGCAACGAACGAGATCATTCCACCCGCCTCGCGGAAGATCACGGACGGGACCCCGACCGCACCGGCTTCGAGGCAGACCAGCGGAAATGGATCCTCGACCGACGAGAGCGCGAAAAGATCGGCACAACTTAGCAGATCTCTGTAATCGTCGCGGTAGCCAAGGAATTCCACCCGATCGGAGACATCCAGATCGCGGGCGAGGTTCCGCATCTTGTCGAGATCCTCGCCATCTCCGATCCAGACGAACTTGACGTCTCCCGGAATTGCGGCGGCGGCCCGCACGAAGGTGTCCGGCTGCTTGCGCCAATGGACGACCCCGCACCCCATCACGATCCTGGTTTCCGGATCCCACCCCATCTTCCCGCGCAAGGTCCGCTTGGCCCCAGCATCGAGGAACGTCGTCGTATCGGACAGTTCGATGAAGGACTCCCGATTGCTCAGGATCTCTTCTGGAAACCCGGCATGGTCGCGCAGCGCGTTGAGGACAGGTTCTCCATCACAGAACGCGTGGTTGACGCCGTTGCGGAGATTGTCCGTCTGAGCCGAAAAAGCGTCGATGACCTTCTTCAGTTCATGGACATAGGCGAAGCGCGGGGCATTGTACGGATCGATCTTGCAATAGTCGCCCGACGCCACAGAATTGATGAAGGTAAAGGCCGGCTGCTCCTGAAGAAAATCCACCAGCCTAGCGCGGAGTTCATCGACCTGCTCATCCTCGACCCGGTACCTTCCGATGACCAGAGTGGGCGCAATTTCCTCGAACCGATCGACCCAGTTCCCGCTTGCCATGCAAACGATG
>JBASBA010000311.1:0-9859 GCA_049650885.1 Alteraurantiacibacter sp.
AGCCAGGATGCACCGCCAGCTATCCAGACGGCCGAATTCTTACGTGAAGTGGATCACGGGCCGGATGAGAACATGCCGGAGGCCTCGGTCATCGCCCGCATCGGGGAAAGTGCCCTGAACGCCTGGGACCGGGATGCCAAAGTACCGCCGGAGTGGATTGTCGAGCCCGATGCAAGATTGGCGCAATGGCGCAAACTCTTTGATGGCCTGGGCCATCTCGATCGTCCAACTCTGCTCGTCACCAGCAATGGCGCTGCGCGTTTCGCGATCCTTGCCGATGCGCATCTGCGGACAAGCGCAGCCGATTTGCCCTCGCTCAAATTGCCTACCGGGGGGTATGGCGTCATCACTCGCAGCGATAGCGATGGGCTTTCGCTAAACGCTTGGGGCGAGCGGCCATGACAGCGCCAACGAATTCCTCTGTGCCGGCTCTGCTAAGGACGCCACCGTTTGCGGGTCTTGAAGATGGCGCACTGCCACCACCGCCGTGCATTGCCACGCAGCTGTCCGCCAGCTCACGTGAGGAGTTGTTCAAGACATTGCGCGAGGCACGCGTAGGGGGCGCGTTCTGGGCGCCCGGCTGCAAGCTGGAGGCCAAACCGCAGACCGTCCTCAGGCCCCGTAAAAAGACAGAATTCGCCGCCCTGCAAGATCAGTTCGAAGGTCAGGGGAACATCTGGATAGCGCGAAATGCGTCGCTATCGCGTATTTCCGCAATGGTTTGCGGTCCGCAAGTCGATCCCTGGTCCATCCTGCCGCAAGCAGAACGGCTGGTGGCGCATGGCGATGACGAATGGGTTCCTCTTGCCCGGATCTTGGGTCTGCCTGTCTACCTGCTCTCAGCCGGACCGTTCGGCGGACCTGATGACACGGACGACGCATTGGATGCAAAAGCGGGCCTCGCCCTGGCGCAACCTATGCGCGATCCCTTCGCTGATGGTTGGCTTGAACCGGTTCAGGCCATTGCGCTGTTGTCTGAATGGCGCAGAATAATCGACGGCAACCGCGGCGGCGCGGGTGAGAAAATCGTGGCTGCCTACGGAATGAGCTGGTGGAAACGCACCGAAATCCGCCGATTCCTGTGGCTCCCGGAAAGGCCTTTGCAGTTTGCATTAACGGCGACCGGCGCGCTTTCGATGGCAAGGAAAAACGCTGGCGCGCTGGCCGTCTGGCCCTCTCGAATTTCACCTGATCTGGTTTCCCGCGCGCGCGAAAAAGGCGTGCCACTGGTTCGGGTGGAAGATGGCTTCGTTCGGTCTGCGGGCCTGGGCAGCAATCTGGTGCCGCCATCGTCTGTCGTGGTCGATCGCAGCGGCATTCATTTCGATCCTTCGAAAACAAGCGACCTTGAGGCGATACTCGCCTCCGCCGAGTTTTCGCCTGCGGTTCTGGAGAGGGCAAGGAGACTGCGTGAAGCCATCATTGCTGCGCGGATCAGCAAATATTCCAAGGGGAAGTCGCCCGATAGCAGACGTCTTCGCGTGGGCGAGCAGCGCATAGTACTGGTGCCGGGTCAGGTCGAAAATGACATGTCGGTGCTGGCGGGAGGCGGCGGAATTACGTCCAACCTCGAACTGCTTCGGCGCACGCGCAAGCTGGTACCAGATGCGCAAATCTGGTGGCGCCCCCATCCCGATGTCGATGCCGGGCACAGGGTCGGCGCAATACCGGACGATAAGGCCCTGCAATATGCAGACCGGATCGTCCGTGACAACAGTATTGCCGACCTGCTGGACCAAGTGGATGAACTGCATGTTCTCACCTCCCTCACCGGCTTCGAGGCATTGCTGCGCGGTCGCCGGGTCACATGCCATGGCACGCCATTCTTTGCGGGTTGGGGCCTCACATGCGATCTTGCGGAGGTGCCCGATCGACGAGGGCGAAATCTTGCGCTGGATGAGCTCGTGGCAGGAGTGCTGTTGTTATACCCCCGCTATCTCGATCCTGTTACCGGCCTGCCCTGCCCTCCCGAGATACTGATACGCCGCATGGCACAGGATGATATGTTCAATCGCCAGAGCTGGATCGAACCATTGCGCCGGATGCAAGGGCGTTTCGTGTCGCGTTTCCGCGCTGGCCAGGCGCGGAAACAAACATAGATGACCCGGGTACTATTGGACATATCGCGCCTCATTTCGCGCGTTCGGCACTCCACTCCCTCCGGTGTAGACCGGGTGGAAATGGCTTATGCCCGTGGGTTTTTGAATGCTTATGGCGATCAGGTGGATTTCGGCGCCGTGCATCCATCCGGCGTCTATGGCAGGATCGGGCGCAAGTCTGCGCTGTCATACCTGGATGAACTGGATCTTCGCTGGTCGACCACGAGCGACCGGATCGGACAGCGTTCCCTTGCCCAGGTTTCCAACTGGGTCGCAAGGCTGCGGCCTAAAGGTGTTGGTGTTGGCTCGGCCGATGTGCTTGTGCAGGTATCGCCGCACCATTTGCACAAGCCGGAGAAGGTTGCGCGAAAACTTGAGCGGGAGCGGGCCCGTTTCATTTGCATGGTGCACGACCTGATACCCATCGAATATCCAGAATACGCCCGGCCAGGCGGGGCTGCGCTGCATGCCCGGCGCATGGCGACGGTGGCCAATCTGGCCGACGCCGTTATCGCCAACTCTGCGGCGACCGGCGCTTCGCTTGCGCGCTGGATCGAAAGTCAGGGAAAAACCCCTCCGCCAATCCAAGTTGCGCATTTGGGTACAGAGACAATCGCGGATTTTGATGCGCCCGCCGAAAATCCTAACTCACCCTATTTCGTCTGTCTCGGCACGATCGAACCGCGCAAGAATCACCTTCTTTTGCTACACATATGGCGCAGTATGGCACAGACCATGCCAGCCTCCGAAGTGCCGCGCCTTGTCATAATCGGCAGACGCGGATGGGAGAATGAGCAGGTTCTGGATCTGCTGGAGAGAAGCCCATCGCTGCACCCCTTCGTGAAAGAAGTGAACAGCTGCGGAGATAGCGAATTAGCCAGATATCTGCGCGGTGCCACAGCGCTTTTGATGCCGTCCTTCGCGGAAGGGTATGGCATGCCGGTTGCCGAGGCACTTTCTGTCGGCACGCCGGTTATAGCCAGCGACATAGGCGCTCACCGCGAAGTGGGGGCCGATGTGCCCGATTACTTCGATCCACTGGATGGGAAGGGTTGGCGCGATGCTGTTCTTGACCATGCAAGGGGCAATTCGCCGCACCGCGAACAGCTCGCCCGGATGCAGCGGTGGAAAGCCCCGGACTGGGCGCAACATATCGACATCGTCACCGATCTGATCGAACGGCAAATGCGGTGATGCTGAACGCTGCTAGTCCGCTGATCGCATAGGATTAGAGGTATGCTTGCGTTGTTTTGCACCAACCGAGCTGCCTAACACCTGGTCCCAGAAGATGGCCGTAATCGCGTAATTGCCAGGCTCTTGGGTGAAGTGATGTCGCATATGATGCCGTTTCATCGCCTTCCCAAGGCGACCTTGCATTTTCCACTGGTGGCAGGCGTAGTGGGTCAGGTCATAACCGGTGTAGCCTATCATGAAGCCCAGGAAGGCCCAGGTCGCCGCCGCGCCGCCGACCGCGTAAAATAGCGCCCAGATGCAGGCTGCAACCGGTATTGAAACGACCGGCGGCATCAGATTGCGCAAACGATCATTCGGCTCAAGGTGATGATTGGTATGTATCACGAACACCAGCCGCTTCAGCAGGTCCGACCTTGGCTCCCAGTGGAACACGTAGCGATGGGCGACATATTCAAAAAGCGTCCAGACCAACAGGCCGGCACATACAAGCGCAAAACCCTGCACGGGCTCGGCCGCCCCCCATCCGATCACAGCGATCAGGGGAAGCAGAATGGCCCATGTGACGATGAACCAAGTCGCAGAGATGACAGTCAACTTTTCGAGAATCGAGTTCTCGAAAAGAGGCATCCTTTGCGCATTTTCATCAGTCGGTTTCATGGTCATGCTTTCTGGACAGAAAAGCCAATTCACTGTCAAGTTAGAGCTATTACCCACCCCCTGAACAAGAGCCGGATTAGCTGACATGTGGTTTACGCGTGATGAAGCGAAAAACAATCAACCCGCGCCTAACATCCTGATTACGGGTGCATCCGGCGCCCTGGGCAGTGAACTGGCGCTGTACCATGCTTCGGCGTGGGTTCTGCTGCAGGCCACCATTCATTGCCCTTCGCTGCCAGCTATGCATCATCAAAGGCGGGACTGGCCCGTTTCGCCGACGCGCTGCGCATTACGCGACCGTGTTCTGGCCAGCCTCAAGCCCTGATCCGGTTTTAGTCTGGCGCAGAATCAGGTGGTGCAATTGCGCCGGGGTCAAATCCTCGCGCGCGTTGTTTCCCCGAACAATTCCGCCCTGCCTATCGTAACGAAGCATCACGTAGGGCGTATGGCGATCACCACCCGGCTCACTCGCGCCGGGGATGCTGGGTCGATGGTCGCCAAAGAACACCAGTAGTGCTGGTTTCTGCAAGCTTTTCAGTCCCTGGTCCAACTGGCTCAGCATGGCGTCACCCGCTCTGACAAGACGATCGTAGCTTTGCACCGCGCCTTCACCAGCATGGTCATCCTGTGCAGACCACGGGCCATGGTTTTCCATCGTGACCGCATAGATGAAAGTCGGCCCCTCAACATTCCTTGCCAATTCCAGAACCTTGTCCGCCACGGCCCTGTCGCTGACATAGCGACCCGTTCCAGCCTCTGGCGGATCGAACTGGTCCTCGCTCACGAGTTCGTCGAACCCCGCAGCGGGCAATATCCTGTTGCGATTATAGAAGCGCATATCATGGGGATGAACGAACAGGCTGCGCCATTTGTGGAGCGCCAGTTTGAAAGACAGGGCGTACTCGACTTCTTTCGCTGCGGTGAGAAATGGATCGTAGCGGCGAAAGCCCAACTCCTCCTCGCTGCGGCCAAACAGCACGCCATATTCGGTGCGCATGGTGTAAGCGCCAAATCCGCTCACCAGCAGATTCCCCGCCTGTATTGCCTCACTGCGAGCCTTGTTCAGACCCGGTAATGCATAGGATGGCTCGCCAAACAATTCGACTGGATCGGCGAAGCTCTCGCACTGGATGACGACGATGACCTCCGGCTCTTCCCCTCCATCGCCATGTCCCGGATCGGCTGCATGTGGCACAGGTTGATCCTCGCTTTCGCGCCAGCGCAGCCAATAAAGGAGCAGCACTGGCAAAAGGCCCAGCTTCGCAACGTCCTCCTCCGCGAGCGGTTTGCGGGCAAGTGCGGCAACGGGCGCAGAGCGAAGGCTCATGATGAGCAGCGCTGCCGCGACGCCCGCAATACATAAGCCTACCAGATGCATCTCAGGCACCAGGTGGTAGACCATCACGAAACCGATCAGCAACGCCCCAAGTGCCAGAACACCGGCAAGCTTCTGCCAAGCTGCCAGCGCAGAAAAATAGAACTGCGGGTGTCGGAAAACACCGCTCACCAGGGCAAAGTCGGAGAAATGCAAGGGTTCTCCCAGCATCCGCTGCTTGGCGTTTGAAACGACGGCCAGCAGCAGATGGAGGCTCAAGGTGATCAGGGCCGCAAGCAAGGGGTTGGCGCACAGGGCAAGAAATAGCCCGAACCCGGTGAGTATCATCAGTAACAGCAGCCAAATGCCGGCGGAATCGCGCATGAACTGGCGACGGGGTATTACAATACCATCGACCAGTAGTGCAGCAACCACGCTGAACAGAATGGCAAGCAGAACACTCATCACGTCTTCGATGCTATCCGCTCAATCCGGTGGCAACGCACTAACCGGCGTGATCCTGAAACAGGTTGTCCATCCAAGCGAAGGGATTGATCGATTTGGGTTCCTTTCATGCTTGGCAACATTACGAACGGCTCCTATCGGGGCATTTTAGCTGAACCTGCTGGCTTCTTCAGAGTTTTGCACCTTCGCACTCTGGCCAGCAAGCAGCGCAAGGCGATGTGCGATATATGGCGCGAATGTCCAGCCCGAATTGGAGCGCAGGAATGGTTGAAGGCGGAGAAGCACCCCGCAATGTTTTGCTGCTCCAGGGTTTGATGGGACGCCTCTTCCGACGCCTTGGCCAGGAGCTGATCCAGTCCGGCCACACGGTCTACAAGGTGAATTTCAACGGCGGCGATCGCCTTTTCTGGCGTCTGCCAAACGGCATCGACTTTCGCGGAACGCTGGACGAATGGCCCGAAACCTTGCGCGCCATCATCGCGGAAAAAGGTATTACGGACGTCGTCTTGTTCGGCGATTGCCGGGTCCATCATATCGCCGCCACGGCGATCTGCCGCGAAATGGACATCCCCGTACACGTCTTTGAAGAGGGGTATATCCGGCCTGATTGGGTGACACTGGAACTGGGGGGCGTAAACGGCCATTCGTCCCTGCCAAGCGATCCGGAATGGTATCGCGAAACCGCTGCCGTCCTTCCCCCCGTCCCCGCGCACAAGCAGGTTCCATCATCCTTCCGTCGCCGCGCGACCGAGGGGTTGATGTACAATATCGCTGATGTTTTCACCCGCGGACACTATCCACACTGGACCAACCATCGGCCGTGGCATCCGCTGATCGAAGGCATTGGCTGGATGCGCAAGCTGGCGCGCGGCAAGGTCCGTCGTCAGCGTTCTGCCGAACTGGTTGATGGATTGCTCGTATCCGGCACGCCCTACTACCTGTTTCCCCTGCAGCTTGCATCGGACGCCCAAATTCGTCTGCATTCGCCATTTGCCAGCATGACGGACGCAGTGCTGCTGGTTATCCGCTCCTTCGCGCGACATGCGCCCGCAGGCACCCGCCTGGTGGTGAAAGAGCATCCGCTCGACAATGGCGTGGTGGACTGGCGCGAGGAAACGCGCTCGCTGGCAGCCTTGCTGGGTGTGGCAGACCGCGTCGATTACATGGGGTGGGGCGATATCGTTCCGGTGGCCAGGCAGGCGCGCGGCGTCGTCACGGTCAACAGCACCAGTGGCACACTGGCGCTGGATATGGGCGTGCCGGTGATTGCGCTGGGACAGGCCGTATATGATATCGCTGATATCACGTATCAGGGCGGCATCGACCGTTTCTGGTCAGATGCACCTCCCCCTGACCCTGAAACTTTTGCCGCCTTCCGCCGCGTTCTGGCCGAACGTTGCCTTATTCCCGGTGGATTTTTCTCCGATGAAGCACTCGACAAGGTGGTGCGCCATGCCGTTGCGCGCTTTGAAGGCAAGGGCTTGATCCCGGAGTAGCCGGACGCGAAGGGAGCCCCATCGGAGAATGGTTCGCTATTCAAATTTCTGGAAAACTGGAGCGGGCGAGGCGATTCGAACGCCCGACCCCAACCTTGGCAATCTTGTCGATGCACCTTTCCCACACTACGCTACAGAACGCCAAAATTCTCCATAATAGATTGATCTTATTATAGATTATTTGCGCCACCTACGCTATAGATATCCCAGAACCAGCCGCCACTTTTCACTCATGGTGTTGACCATGTGTTGACCGAGGCCAACCGGATATCGCGCCAATGCCCGCAAATTCGAGAGTTCGACTGACAAAGACAATCGCCGATTCCTCGGCCCCCTCGAACAAGCGTTATGCAGTCTGGGACAGCGATCTGGCAGGCTTTGCGGTCCGTATAGAACCGAGCGGAACAAAGAACTTCGTGGTGCGGTACCGGGCCGATGGCGGCGGTCGCACTGCCCCACAGCGGTTTGTGACAATTGGCCGGTTTGGCAATCTGACCGTCGAAGAGGCGCGCAAGAAGGCCAGGAAGCTTGCCCGCCCTGCACATTGGGGAGGCGGCAACCGCCGGCCTCGACCTCGAACTTGCCGCGCTTTCCTTTGCGCTCGACGAGGTTCTGCAACAGGCTGCGCGCAGCAATGTCTGCCCGTAACTGGAGGTCGGCCAGCGCGTCGCTCGACTTGCGAACATTTCGCGGGCTGGGAACGAGCTTCTTCAAGAGGATCGACTGGATCATGGGTGTTCTCCTGATGGAATGATGGCGCAGGTGAAGATTACGAGGCCCACAAGCCCAAAGGGCTCCCTCCACTCTTTTCATCGAGGCAGATCGGCTCATGCGCTATCGGATTGCCTGTTGGAGAAATCCAAGGCATTATGTTGCAATGCAGCAAGATAAGCTATCGACAGGTGATGACAATCAATTGGTGCGCGCTGTCGCCGAGAGACGACGTGTGGTCGCCACTTATAACGGCAAGAGGCTGTGTCTTGAGCCCCATCTGCTCTTCTTCAGGCACGGTGAGCCCTATCTCCTGGCGAACAACATTGCCAAACAACAGGCCGATGAAGCAGAGCCCAAGCTCGGTCAGTTCAAGGTGGCAGGGCTCACCGCGATCATATTGGAGACTGACACCTTTTCGCCAGTTGCAGGATTTGATGGTCTGCCCCCGAGGGCGGATGATGCCGTTGTTCTGACCGTGACCGGTTGATTCTGGCCGTCAAGCCGCAAGGCTTGGCAATACAAAAGCTGCCCTCGACACCGGAACGAACAGCCGTGTGCGGTAGCGTATGATCTCGGTGAAGCAGAGGTTGCCCTTGTACGAGCCGAACCGTTCCAGCTAAAAGCCGATCAGTTCAATGCGCTGTTCGCCTCCAACTGGCGAGTACTTCACTGCGAGTGGATAGTTGCTGGCAAGCGGCTGGGGCGCTCCACTTGCCTGGACAAGCCTCCCAAGTTCGTCCGGAGCGGGGTAGTGACACCTGTCAGGCCAGAAGTGTCGGCGGTTTTGGCGAGATCGCGTTCGACTGGCCTAGCAATGGTATCCTCTTGAGCGAAGTTGTGGACCTTCAGCGTTGCGGGCTCGTTCAGGAATCGATGAAATTCCGCCACAGAGCACCCAATATCTGAGGATTTTGTCAAAAGGTGCCGCAGTCAGGTTGGTTACCACGACGTTACGGTCCTTATGGAAACTCATTCGGCAAATGCTGAACAATTCTAAGTCCAGAATGGCCGGCGCCGGGCTGAGTTTGCAGCAATCAATCGGTTTCATTCATGGACATGCCGAGACTGTGTTCACTCCAGTTCGATCCTATCGAACGCTAAGGCCCAATTCTGCGAGCAGATCCGATGCCTGAGCCAGCGAAATCGTCGCCCCGGCAAGGCTGTTGGCATTGGTCAGCCGAATTCCACCAAGGTCAGCCCCGCGCAGGTCTGCGCCAGTGAACCGGCAGCCGGTCAGGTTGGCGTTGCGCAGCGAGCTTTCGATAAAATCGGCGTAACGGAAATCGCATTCGCGCAGATCTGCATCGGAGAAATCGACCCGAAACAGCGAAGCTTTGGCGAAAGAAACCCCCGGCAGAATGGCGTAGCGCAGCAAGGCCTCCTTAAAGACCAATCCATTTGTCGTGGCTTCGGAGAAATCCGCACCTGTCAATTTGCATTGTTCAAAGGCCGTTGACGTCAGTCTCGCGCGCGTAAAGCCTGCGTTGTTAAAATCCCCCGACAGTATTCTAGCATCGACAAGTTCACTGTCAGCGAACGATGCTTCCCCACCGTGACACGACAGGAAGCGCGCGCCCGTTAAATCGGTGCGCTCGAACGTAGTGCTGCGAAACGAGCAAGAATCGAAAATTGTCTCTCGAAACTCGAGATTGGATAAATCGACATTATCGAAGCAGCATCGCAAGAAGATTAAGGACTCATCACCTGATAGAGCCTGCATGGTCGTTCGGGAGATCTGCTGACCCGCTAGTGTCCGCGCTGGATCAATTGTCATATCAGGACAATTTGCGCGATTTTGCCAACGCCGCCTGCGCTGCGGCCAGCCGTGCAATCGGCACGCGGTATGGAGAGGCGGAGACGTAATCGAGGCCGACTTTCTCGCAAAAGGCGATGCTTTCCGGATCGCCGCCATGCTCCCC
>JBASBA010000312.1:0-2850 GCA_049650885.1 Alteraurantiacibacter sp.
TGTGGGAAGTGCACGCATGGCGGCCAATTTCATCGGGCCGAAAACGGCGCTGTAATGCGCTATATACATGCAGACTTCCTCCCCCGGTGGATCAGAATTGAATCGATCTGTCCTTACCGGTCTGCGGGCATATTCGGGCTTGTTGATTATGTCTAGTAGCTGCACGGACCGACTGTGGAAGCCATTGCCATATCCGGACATATTCGCGGAAAACCGCGCTTCGTCCAAACGCCGCGTTCGCATGTGTGAAATATAATTCACCATAACAAACAACAGTATAATGAGAATTTGGGCATTCTAACCCACGCGGGCGAAATAAAGTGTTGCTAACCTGCATCGCATTCCAAAATGATGGCGCATGACCGTTGTTGATCGAGTCCAATTCTCTCGCGAGAACGCGATTTTATGCTTTTCTGCGATTACGAGTGGGCTTTACGGACGGTTCGCTGTTCAAATCGGGAAAACTTACCTATGTGTCCGGCACACACGGGAAAAAAGACACGAGGACGGACAATGCTCCCGAAGGGAAAGCGATGAAGGTGAAGGTGGGGGATATCCCGCAGTGGCGCAGCTTGCTGCTTGACCATGCCAAATCCGTATATGCCGCTGGTGTCGGCACCAAGACATCGAAAGCCAGTCATCAAGACTTGGTCCGCCTGATGGGTCCTATGGCTGATGAAGCCATGCGGATCGTGGAAGCATTTGCAAACGGCGCGCGCAGTGCGGATGGCATCTCCGGCTCAGGAAATGCCGTTCCCCCCGAATTTGAAACTCGCATAGCCATCATATTGAACGGCCTGGCACCCGAGGCGGAGATGCACCGCAAGGGGGAGGTGGGCACCACCTCCGTCATCCAGCAGGAACTGTGGCAACTGCTGTACAAGGTTCGGGAAAGCGCGGAACTCTCTTACGCGAGAGAAATCGATCTGGTCGAATTGGATCGCCGTATCCTGTTTCTCCTTCGCAGTCAGGGTGCACTGGTCCCTGCGGATATCTCGGGTTCGGTCGGTGTGGACAAGGCGCAAGTCAGCCGTTCCGTCAAGCGCCTGCTCGAACTCAAAGTTGTGGATCGTGAGCAGATCCGTGCCCCTGTTGGCCTGACGCGCAAGGGCACCGGCCTTGCAGACCGGCTGTTGCGTCTCGCCGAACTGCGCAATCGGGAGCTTACATTCGATATCGCCGATGCGGAGCTTGCCGCCTTTTTCGCGGTGATTGAAAGGCTGCTGCGGCGCGCCGTCATGCTGTATGAGCAAGAGCGGTCGCTGAACCAGAACGATGTCCAATCCCTCAACCCCTTCATCATGGACCCCGATTACGATCCCGATGCCAGTTCACCGATCGTGATCGAGCGCAGCAGGATTCTCGCGCCGCTGATGACGCTGTCAGCTTACTTCAGTCGAAGTGGAGCTTTGACCTTCAAGCGTCTGACAAATTTATCAAATTTCGAAACCTGGGTTTTGAACGAGATAGCGCTGGATGCGCCGATCGACTGGAACACGCTGGTGTCGAGACTCGACCGCGATCACAGTCAGGCTGGCCGAACGGTTACCGCTCTTATCGAACGCGGCCTTTTGGAGCGCAGCGGCAAACCAGGCCGTCGGCATGGTCGGTTCAGGCCAACAGCCGAGGGGCAGCGGCTCATCGAGATAATCCAGGAGGCAAGCCGCCATCGCGCCGGCTTTCTGATGGCACCACTTTCAATGCCAGAGCGCGAACGCTTCGCAGCAACGTTTGAAAAGGTTCGCAGGAATGCAGTGGTTCAATTGGAGCGCGAGCGCACGTTCGACGAACTGGATCAGGACCAGGGCTGAACTCAGGACCAGGGCTGAACTTTAAGATGCGAAAAGCGGTTGCGAAGCCGCCCTTGCGCCAGCGTGTTCCTATCTGATGCGTTCCACTCGGACGGAGCGCTGGCTGTCGAAGGTCATCAGGAAGCTGCCAAGTGCTGCACGATCAATCTCCACCCGATCGCCGGATTTTGGCGGCCGATAGGAGAAGGGCACGCTCTCGCTAAAAAGCCACTGGGCGCCATCCTCCAGAGTAATAAGATAGACGCCGCGCTGCCGCTCGGAAACCGAGCTTACCCGCGCGCGCAACTCTTCAATTTCGCCTGCCGGTGTGTCGAAGCGGTCCGGACTACGCATACTTTCCCGGCCGAACCCGGAAGGGCCCGTGGTACTGACAGGAGCACCGCGACCGCCTTGCGGGGCATCCATCTGTCCGGGCACCGCAGCGCGGGGTTGGCCACCTGCAGCGCGGATATTGTTATCATAACAAGCCAGGCGCGCCGTCGCGTCGTCAATCTGGGCGCAATTGCGCAAGATGTTGAGCACTATGGCATCATCCACCTGCGCAGATGCCGGAATGGATAGCAGCGCCAGCGAAAGTCCGGCGGCTGTCATGGATAAAGTCAGTTTATGGGCGCGGAACGCGGTCATGGTTTCAGAAAGCTCCTCTCAGCAGCCATCGTGATGGCGCGGAAGGCGTTATCGTGCAAGGGGCTTGCGATCCGCTGAACAAGAGCCGACCGCTTATCCCCCGCTGTCGGAAACTATGCCTTTGCGGCCTCGGTTCCGTCTGAATTCAGAACACCACGGCGAATCTGGTCCCTTTCCATGCTTTCAAACAGCGCCTTGAAGTTGCCTTCGCCAAAACCTTCGTCACCCTTGCGCTGGATGAATTCGAAAAACACCGGACCAACCTGCGCCTCTGCAAAAATTTGCAGCAACAGCCTCGGAGAGCCTCCCTCGGTGGTGCCGTCCAGCAATATGCCACGCATCTTCAGCTGATCGACATCTTCGCCATGATCAGGCAGGCGCTCCGGCAGCATCTCGTAATAGGTTTCGGGCG
>JBASBA010000313.1:0-11296 GCA_049650885.1 Alteraurantiacibacter sp.
ACCCTGGGCTATGCCGGCGATCACACGCTCCGCAATGCCGTTCTCCAGCTTGCCGGTGGCGAAATAGTCGAGGAAGAACAGCGGCTCCGCGCCCTGAACGATAAGGTCATTCACGCACATGGCGACAAGATCGATGCCGACGGTGTCATGGCGATCGGTTTCGATGGCCAGTTTGAGCTTCGTGCCGACGCCATCGTTTCCGGCCACCAGCAAGGGATCCTTATAGCCTGCCGCTCTGGGATCGAAAAAGCCGCCAAAGCCGCCGATCTCACCGTCCGCGCCGGGGCGCATCGTGGCTTTCACAAGGGGACCGATCGCCTTGACAAGGCGGTTGCCGGCATCGATGGATACGCCTGCTTGCTCGTAGGTGTAGGATTGTTTGTCCGAATTCATATCACCGCCATAGTCATTCAGGCTTGGAATTCCACTCGCCTTTCGGCAAAAGACCCGCGAATTCCCCGATGAACATTGTTTTTCCCCTTCCCTGGCGCAGCAACAGCCGCCTTCCTGCACTGATCGCGGTGCTGGCTTTTGTCGTGCTCGCAGCTCTTGCCGCAGTCTCGCTAACCGCGCAGGTTTCGGGCGAAAGGGGCATCGCGCCCGTCGCCAGCAGTAGCGATATCGATGTCGGCGGGATCGAGGTTAACGTGACCGGAGACAATGCAGAGGATGCGCGCGCCAACGGCTGGCGTGAGGCGCAGCGCCTTGCCTGGGCAAAGATCGACGGGCCGGAAATTCCCGATTCGCGACTCGATTCGCTGGTCGCCGCCATCGTGGTGGAAGAAGAGAACATCGGTCCGCGCCGTTATGTTGCACGGCTTGGCGTGATTTTCGATCGGCAGCGCGCAGGTGCCTTGCTGGGTGCAAGCGGCCAACGCGCACGCTCTGCACCCATGCTGACCCTGCCTGTGCTGATTTCCGGTGGCACGCAGACGATGTTCGAAGTGCGCAACCCGTGGCAGCGCGCCTGGGCGGAATACCAGTTCGGTTCCAGCACGATCGATTATGTTCGCCCCGCAGGCTCCGGCGGGGAATCGCTGCTGCTGACCTATGGTCAAAGCGGCAGGCGAAGCCGGGCATGGTGGAACAACATCCTCGATCAGTTCGGTGCAGCAGATGTGCTGGTGCCGATTGCAAACCTGCGCTGGGAATGGCCCGGAGGCCCGGTAGAAGGTCATTTCACCGCGCGGTACGGCCCGGACAATCGCTATCTCGCCGATTTCAGAATGCAGGCGGATAGTGCCGAGGAACTGCCCGCCATGCTGCGGCGCGCGGTTACTCGATTCAACCAGATCTTCGCCAAGGCGTTGACCGACGGCACTTTGCGGCCCGATCCCACGCTCACGCTGGACAATATCGAGATCACCCCCGAAATCCGTGCTTTGCTGGAGCAGGCCCGTAATGACGAGCTTGCCGAGCAAGCCGCCCGCGCCAGCGAAAGAGCGGCACGGGCGAACGATACGCCGGAACAGGTTGAGGAGCCCGATCCAGACGATGCTTCCGTGGCAACGGCGAATTACGGCATCCAGGCTGCAACCCCTGCCGCATCGGATTTCGATGGCACGCTTTCGGCCCTTCGCGCGCTGCCCGGCATTTCGCGGGTCACGGTACGCTCCACTGCTATCGGCGGCGCCTCTGTTTTCGATGTTACCTACGCCGGTGATATTTCTGCCCTCGCTGCACTGCTTCGTCAGCGGGGCTGGGCGGTTAACGAAGGGCAGAACGCTCTCGGCATCTCGCGCTAGGGATTACCGGGCGATGAGCCAGTTTGCCCTCCCACTCGCCGCCAGCGGTCGCGGACCTGCGCGAATCATTGTCGGCAACGCCAACAGCCATGTTGCAGAGGCGCTGATGGCGACGGACCATTGGCCTTATCGCACAGCCGTACTCACCGGCCCGCCGCGCTCTGGCAAATCCTTGCTGGCGCGCTGGTTTGCCAGCAATACTTCCGGTGAAGCGATCGACGATGCGCAAACATTGCCGGAAGATGCCTTGTTCCATCGCTGGAACCGCGCGCAGGAAGATGGCACCGCGCTGCTGATCGTGGGGGGAGAGCCGCCGTGGAACATCACGCTGCCCGATCTTGGTTCCCGCCTTGGCGGATCGCTGCAACTGGAGATTGGCCAGCCAGATGACGAGATGGCCCGCGATCTCCTGTTGTCACTGGCCGATGAACGCGGACTGCCTTTGCGCGACGATGCAGCGGATTACCTCGTGCCGCGTGCATCCCGCTCTCAGGCGGAGCTGGAGAAGCTCGTGGCGACAATCGACCGCTTGTCTCTTGAACGAAAGGCCCCACCTAACATGGGAATCTGGCGCGCCGCATTGGAGGCGGTGCACGGGCCGGAGGAACCCCGCTTGATCTGAGCGGATTTTGGTGGGACATTGGAGTCACGATGTTCGAGAGACTTGTAGCCTATCTGGACTCGATCCATGCACGCGATCCGGCGCCGCGTTCGCGCTGGGAAATCCTGCTTTATCCGGGGGTTCTGGCTCTTGGTATGCACAGGATCGCGCATTGGCTGTTCGAAGCGAAGCTGTATTTCCTCGCCCGGCTGGTAAATCATATCTCCCGCATTCTGACTGCCATCGATATTCACCCGGGTGCCAAGATCGGCAAGAATTTGTTTATTGACCACGGGTTTACCGTGATCGGTGAAACTGCCGAGATTGGTGACGATGTGACGATTTACCAATGCGTAACACTGGGCGGCACGAATCCCACGAATGGGGAGGGCGGCAAGCGCCACCCCACGCTGGCTAACAATGTAATCATCGGTTCCGGGGCGCAGGTGATCGGGCCGATTACCGTGGGAGAGCGTGCCCGTGTAGGCGCCAATGCCGTGGTGACGGACGATGTGCCGGAAGGGGCAACCATGATTGGCCTGAAGGCGCGATCCACGCTGGTGCCTGCCGAAACCTGGCTGCGCGAATTTATTCCCTACGGAACCCCGTGTGACGAACCATGCGAACCAGCGCCGACCGAAAAGGTGCAGGCTCTGGAGGCAGAACTGGTCGCGTTGCGTCAGGAAATGGCAGAGATGCGGAAGCTTCTGCCCGCACCTGAAGAAACCGGTCAAACCCGCAAGAGCGGAGCGCAACACTGATGGCGGCCCATGGCGGCGCACCCAATATCGTAGCTTTCCCCGGCCAGCGTATGCCGGAACAGGTGGGTTTCGATCGCCGGGAACTCACGCATATTCTCAACCTGTATGGCCGGATGGTGGCCGCAGGCGAATGGCGCGACTACGCCATGGATTTCACGAAGGACTGCGCCACTTTCGCAGCCTTTCGCCGAACGGCGGAAGTGCCGCAGATGCGATTGGAGAAGCGCCCCGCTTTGCACAGCAAGCAGGGCATGTGGGCATTGTTTGGCGAGCATGGCCAGGTGCTGAAGCGCGGCCACGAACTCGGCAATGTGCTGGCCCCGGTTGAGCGGCGCCTGGTGAAGCTGGTCGATTAGGCTAAAGCGCCCGATAACTTGCGGGCGGTTTGCGCTGGCTGTGGCTTACAAGGTTTCCAGCGCACCGGCCAGTTCATCGAAATGGCCAATCATCACATCGCCGCCCAGTTCGTCCACCGGCACATCATTATAGCCATAGCGGTAGGTGACGACCGGGCAGCCCGCATTGCGCGCCGCGCGCACGTCGAAAGTGGAATCTCCCACCATCGCCGCACGCCCACCGCCACAATTCTTTATGGCGGCCAACAACATGTCGGGTGCAGGCTTGGCGTTCTCGCGTCCGAAGGTGTCGCCGCCATGGATCGCGCAAAAACGGTCTGTCATGCCCAGCGCATCAATCAACTGGCGCGCGGGCTCCTCCGCCTTGTTGGTGCATACGGCCAGCTTGCAGCCCTTGCTGGCCAGCAGGTCCAGCGCTGCCAGAACACCGGTGAAGGGCCGTGTGTTGTCGGCGATGTGGGCCCAGTAATGCTCAAGCAGCGCGTTGCTAAGCACCTCGAAGCGCGCTGGAGAAACCTTCCCGCCGGTTTGCTCCAGCCCGCGTTCCAGCATGGGCACGGCACCGCCGCCGATCAGCTTGCGCACCTCGGAAAGCGGCAGCTGCTCGCGCCCCTCAAGCGCCAGTGCGTGGTTAATCGCCGGGCCAAGGTCGAGATTGGAATCGACCAAAGTGCCATCGAGGTCAAACAGGACGATATCAAAGGGAAAATTTGCCATTGGGGGGCCATGTGGTGATGGATATGGAAACTGCAATCAAATGGTGGCATGGCCAGCGCCATGAGTGAAAGACCTATCGCCGCCATCATCCTTGCCGCTGGCAAGGGCACCCGCATGAACAGCAGCCGCCACAAGGTGCTGCACGAGATTGCGGGCCGTCCCATGATCGAACATCTTCTTGCCAGTATAGACCACCTGAAGCCGCAGAAACTCGTCACCATCGTCGGCGAATATCGCGAGCAGCTGGAAGAACGGCTTGCCGAGCGATGCGACTTTGGCTTGCAGGAGCCGCAGCTTGGCACCGGCCACGCGGTGCAACAGGCAGAGGAAGCACTGGCCGGCTTCGATGGTGACGTGCTGGTTCTGTACGGCGATGTGCCTTTCGTGAAACCGGGAACGATGCAGTCGATGATCGACCGCCTGCGCGCCGATGATACCCCTGCCGCCGTGGTGCTGGGCTTCCAGCCTGATGATCCGCTTCGCTACGGGCGCGTGGTGGCGCAGCAGGGCCAGATCATCAAGATGGTGGAATACAAGGATGCAAGCGATGAAGAGCGCGCCTGCACCATCTGCAACTCCGGCCTGCTTGCAGCGCGTTCGGAAGATTTGTTCGCGCTCCTCTCGCGAGTGAAGAACGAGAACGCGCAGGAAGAATATTACCTTCCCGATATCGTGAACATCGCCATCGCAGATGGTCGCAATTGTGCGGTTGTCGCATCAGACAGCGCAGATGAAGTGGCGGGCATCAACAGCCGTGCCGAACTGGCCGCGGCAGAGGCGCAATGGCAGTCTGTCGCCCGCGAGGAGGCCATGGCGAACGGCGTAACCCTGCGCGCGCCGGAAACGGTGTTCTTCAGCTTCGACACTGATCTGGCGGCAGACGTCGTGGTGGAGCAGAACGTGGTTTTCGGTCCGGGTGTGAAAGTGGCCAGCGGCGCGTTGATCCGCGCATTCAGCCATCTGGAAGGTGCCACCGTGGATGAGGGTGTGGAAGTCGGCCCATACGCGCGCCTGCGCCCCGGCGCCGTGCTGCAAGCGAACAGCAAGGTCGGCAATTTCGTAGAGATCAAGAAGGCCACGCTGGGGGAGGGGGCCAAGGCCAATCACCTTACCTATCTGGGCGATGCAACGGTGGGGGCTGGGGCCAACATCGGCGCAGGTACAATCACCTGCAATTACGATGGTTATTTCAAGCACCAGACCACGATCGGCCCGCGCGCCTTTATCGGGTCGAATTCATCCCTGATTGCGCCCATCGATATCGGCGCCGATGCAATCGTGGCAGCGGGCAGCGCGGTAAGCCGCGATGTCGCTGATGGCGCACTGCGCATGGTGCGCGCGGAACAGCTGGTGAAGCCGGGATGGGCTGATCGTTTCCACGATGCGATGAAAAAGAAAAAGAAGGCCGGGGCAAAAAAGCATGGCTGAGCAAGTCTTTACCGATGAGCAACTTGCACTGATTCTGCAAACCTCGCGCGACTTCGCCTTCGAGCAGATTTCGCAAGGCATGCCGCTGCTGCCATTCGCCACCTGCGTCAAACCGGATGGCGAGATGGGTTTCACCCGCTTTGCCGAACCGGGGACGGACAAGACGCCCGACGAAGTTCTCATCCTGACGCGGGACGAGGTGGCGCAGGAGGCCAGGACGGGCGGCCTGATTGCAGCGGCGGTAGTTTCCGGTGTCAGGTTAAGCCAGGAGGAAGACGGAATGCGCGATGCCGTTCGCATCCAGGTGGAATCTCACGGTTTTGCGAGGGATTTTCTGGCGTTTTACTCGCTTGCTGACGGGGAAGGCGGCCAGTCGCTCACTGCCGGAAAGCTGGTGCCATTCGATGCCGAACCTGCCATTTTCGATGCGTGACGCGGCCAGTTGCGGTTCAGCCAGCCACTGGCAGTGATCGCCGCCAGAAATTTCACGCTTTGTATGAATATCGTCGCCTGAAGGCAGCGAACAGAAATTGGGGACTAGCGCCACATGTGCGGAATTATCGGAATTGTAGGGCAGCGTGATGTTGCCGCGCGGCTTGTGGATGGCCTGCGCCGGATGGAATATCGCGGTTACGACAGCGCGGGTATCTGCACGACCCATGATGGTGAGCTGCTGCGTCGCCGTGCCGAAGGCAAGCTTGTTGGCCTGGTAAACGAGCTGGCCGACAATCCCGCGCCCGGCAACACGGGTATCGCGCACACGCGATGGGCCACGCACGGCGCACCTGTAGAGAAGAACGCGCATCCCCATGCCACGCAGCATGTGGCGCTGGTTCACAACGGCATCATCGAGAATTTCAAGGAATTGCGCGATGAGCTGCGCGCCGATGGCCGCAATTTCGAGAGCGAGACCGATACCGAAGTTGTCGTCCACCTGATCTCGCGACAGGTCGAAAAGGGCTTGTCGCCAGAGGATGCCGTGGCCGAGGTGCTGCCGCGACTGCGGGGTGCCTTCGCGCTTGCCATCGCCTTCCGCGATTATCCGGACATGCTGATCGGCGCCCGCCTGGGTTCGCCGCTTGTCGTGGGGTATGGCGAGGACAGCGAAGAGGGCGAGATGTATCTCGGGTCCGATGCGCTGGCGCTTGCCCCGCTGACACAGCAGATTGCCTATCTTGAAGAAGGCGACTGGGTCGTCATAAAGAAGGGCAGCGCCACAATTCGCGATCTGGATGGCAATATCGTCGAGCGGGCGGTGCAGGCATCCGGCGCAACGGCGGCGATGATTGAGAAGGGCAATTACAATCACTTCATGCAGAAGGAGATTTTCGAGCAGCCGACCGTCGTCGCGCAGACGCTCCGCTCCTATCTGCGCCCCGGCGAACAGCGCGTGGCCCTGCCGCAGATCGACTTCGACATTTCCAGCATCGACCGCGTCACGATCGTTGCGTGCGGCACATCCTATTATGCCGCCATGGTGGCCAAATACTGGTTCGAGCAATTCGCCCGCGTGCCAGTGGATATCGATTTCGCCAGTGAATTTCGTTATCGAGAGCCGGTGCTGACCGATGGCGGGCTGGCACTGTTCATTTCACAAAGCGGAGAGACGGCAGACACCCTTGCAGCCTTGCGGCATTGCCGGGAGCAGGGGCAGGTTATCGCGGCCGTAGTGAATGTGCCCACCAGTTCCATGGCGCGTGAGGCGGACTTGCTGCTTCCGACCCATGCCGGACCGGAGATTGGCGTTGCATCAACCAAGGCCTTCACCTGTCAGCTGGCGGTTCTTGCTGCCCTGGCCGCGCATTTTGCGGTGAAGAAGGGCCTTATGGATCGCGAGGAGGAGGCCGAGGTCGTCAGGCACCTGCTGGAGGCGCCAGCATGTCTCAACGCCGCGCTGGACCATGACGACGATATCGCGGCGATGGCGCATCTGATCGCGCCTGCACGCGATGTGCTGTATCTGGGCCGCGGTGCGGATTTCCCGCTGGCGCTGGAGGGGGCGCTCAAGCTGAAGGAGATCAGCTATATCCACGCCGAAGGATATGCCAGCGGCGAGATGAAGCATGGCCCAATCGCCCTGATCGACGATTCCGTTCCGGTGATCGTGCTGGCACCGTCCGGCCCGCTGTTCGAAAAGACCGTGTCCAACATGCAGGAAGTGCAGGCGCGCGGTGGCAAGGTAGTGCTGATTTCCGATGCGAAGGGCATTGCGCAGGCAGGCGAGGATTGCATGGCCGTGATCGAAATGCCCAAGGTCCACCCGCTGATCGCGCCACTGGTTTACGCGGTGCCGGTGCAGCTGCTGGCTTACCACGTGGCCGTGGCCAAGGGTACGGATGTGGACCAGCCTCGCAATCTGGCAAAATCGGTAACTGTCGAATAGTCAGTGATTTAATTCGGAATCTCTTGCCGCGCTTTACTCCGCAATAACTATTGGCGGGGTAGGGCAATCGGGTGAGCGACAAACACTCTGGACTACCGACACTTCCGCTGCAGATGAGCTTCCTGCAGGTGATCGGTTTGCGCGAACCGGCTGAGGGCGATTGGACGCGGCTGCGTACTCTCCAGTACTCGGAACTGTACAAGGTCTCGTTGATCCGCATCGCGGCGCACGGGCTGGCTGCCTTGCTGACAATCGCGCTCTACTTGCATGATATTGCAGGTTGGGTGCTGGCCGTCTGGCTGCTGAGCGTTGTCGCAGCCGTATGGAATGTCTCGCGCATTGACCGCAAGTTCATGGATATCGAAGTGCGCGGCGTGCAGTGGAACGAATTTACGCGGCAAGCGCTCGGCGTTGCAGGATGCACTACTCCCTGGGTTGCGGCGCTCTTGTTCTTCGTGCCCGAGGGCAACTCGACAGATCATTACGCCTTGTGGGCCGTTGCCGCCATGCTGATCGCCGGAAGTGCGGCGGCGATGGCCAGTGCGCCCGTGGCAATCCTGGTTTTCGATCTTATCGTCGGCGCGGCAGGCGTAGCCTCTTTCATACTTACAGGCGACTTCCTGTTCGCCATCGCATCTGCGGTCTACACTGTGACTATCGTGGCCGGTGCCCTGCGATCGGCGCGCACCTATCTTTCGGCAAAGATTGCCGAAGCCGGTGTGGCGGAAAAGGATGAAGTTGTCTCCCTGCTGCTGCGCGAGTTCGAGGAGAAGGAATCGGACTGGCTGTGGCAAGTCGATACGAATCGCAGGATACGCTCTGCCTCCCCCCGCTTCGCCTTTGCATTTGGCGGCACGCCCGATCAGCTGGAAGGCGAAAGCTTTATCAAGCTGATCGCCGGATCATCCTGGGAGAGCGGTGAGTTTCCGCGCAGTCTGCACGAACTGGCCGAGAAGCTGAAGCGGCGCGAGCATTTTTCCAATCTCCTGGTCCAGGTACATCTGGAAACCGGACGCCGTTGGTGGGAGCTTTCCGGCACCCCGATGTATGATGACAACGGCAGTTACATCGGGTTCCGCGGTGTCGGCTCCGATGTGACCGAGCAGCGCGACCGTGACGAGAAGATTGCCTACCTCGCCCGCTATGACACGCTGACGGGCCTGCCAAATCGCCTGATGCTGACAGAGGCACTGGGCGAAGCCATGCGCTATTCCGACCAGTGGAAATCGCGCTGCGCATTCCTGATGATCGACCTTGATCGTTTCAAGGCGGTGAATGATTCGCTGGGCCATCAATTGGGCGACCGGTTGCTGGCCAGCGTGTCAAAGCGGCTTGCCGGTGTGATTACCGATAACGAGCAATGTGGCCGACTGGGCGGTGACGAGTTTGCAGTGGTGATCCGCGACGCCAGTAACAAACATCGCGTGGAAGAACTTGCCGAAGCGATTATCGACGCCCTTTCACAGCCCTATACGATCGACAATCACACCCTGTTTATCGGTGCAAGCGTCGGCTCCGCAGTGGGTCCGCGTGACGGATCATCAGTGGAAACGCTGATGCGCAATGCGGACCTCGCGCTGTACCGGGCCAAGGACGAGGGCGGCAACACGCACTATTGCTACGTACCTTCGCTCCACGCCAATGCAGAGGAACGCCGCAAGCTGGAGCTGTCTTTGCGGCAGGCCATCAGCAAGAACGAGCTGGAACTGAATTTTCAGCCCGTGGTGAATGCCCGCAGCGAGACGATCGTGAGTTTCGAGGCGCTGCTGCGCTGGAACAGTGAGGAGCACGGCTTCGTCAGCCCTGCCAAGTTCATCCCGCTGGCAGAGGATACGCGCCTGATCGTGTCAATCGGCGAATGGGTTCTGCATGAAGCCTGCAGGGAAGCCGTGCGCTGGCCGGATGAAATCAAGGTCGCGGTGAATGTTTCGGGAGAGCAATTGCTCGAACCCAATTTCGCCGCCACCGTGGTGCGTGCGTTGGCCGATACCGGCCTGCCTGCGAACAGGCTGGAAGTGGAAGTCACCGAAAGCGTGTTCCTTCGCGACGGACGTATCGCGAGAAAGACCCTGGAAGAGATCATGGCGCTTGGCTGTTCCATCGCGCTCGATGATTTTGGCACGGGCTATTCCTCGCTCGGCTATTTGCGGACCTTGCGATTCTCCACGATCAAGGTGGACAAGAGCTTTGTTCAGGGTGCTACGCACGACAGCCAGGAAAGCCTCGCCATCATTCGCGCCGTGGTGGCCATGGCCCGCAGCCTTGAGATGACGACGACCGCGGAGGGCGTGGAAGATGCAGACCAGGCCGCGCTGATCCGCGAACTGGGCTGCACCAAGATACAGGGTTACTACTTTGGTCGCCCGATGAAGGCGGTGGAAGCCCGCTCTCTGGTGGTGAAGAGCCGCAACACTGTGCGTGCTGCGTAATCGACTTTACTGATCCTGTTTCTACGCAGACGAGTTGGCCGCAGATCAGGCCCCGACGAGGCTGTTGATCACGCCTTCGAACAGACGGCGGCCATCGCTGCCGCCATGGTCAGCCTCGATCGCGCGTTCGGGGTGCGGCATCATGCCCAGCACGTTGCCGGAATCGTTCAGGATACCAGCGATATCGCGGCGTGAGCCGTTGCAATTCTCCGCATAACGAAATGCCACGCGGCCTTCGCCTTCCAGACGATCCAGCACATCGTCGGCGGCGAAGTAGTTGCCGTCGTGATGGGCCACGGGGATATGGATTGTCTCACCCTTGGCATAGGCACTGGTGAACATGGTGTCGCCGTTCTCCACCACCAGGGGCACCGTGCGGCAGATGAAATTCTGCGCCGCATTGCGCATCAGTGCGCCGGGCAGCAATTGCGCCTCCGTCAGGACCTGGAAACCATTACATACGCCCAGCACGGGCACGCCGCGCCCGGCTGCTGCAACGATGGATCGCATGATCGGGCTGTTCGCCGCCATTGCGCCGCTGCGAAGGTAGTCGCCATAGGAAAAACCGCCGGGCAGGGCGATGAAATCGAGGCCATCGGGCAACTCTGCATCACCATGCCAGACCTTTACCGGTTCCTTGCCCGAAACGTCCCGCAGCGCGACCCACATGTCGCGATCGCAATTGGATCCGGGGAATGTGACGACTGCGGTTTTCATGCAGCCACCTTCTCGATGCGGTAGTTTTCGATCACCATGTTGGCGAGCAGCTTCTGGCACATCTCGTCCAGCTCTTCATCGCTGGTTTCGTCTGCGACTTCCATTTCTACCGTGCGGCCGATGCGCACATCTTCCACGCCCTTGAACCCCAGGCCATCC
>JBASBA010000314.1:0-2668 GCA_049650885.1 Alteraurantiacibacter sp.
GGGCAGGCCAGGGGCATCCAAGACGATCTCGTCCGCAAAAAGCTCTCAAAGATGGAGGCCGACGGCTTCATGGCCCGTTTCCTGTTCGTCAATCTCAAGCCCGCCGTCGGCGAGGATTTCTTCGAGAATGAGAATGCCGAGCAAGCGTATGCTGAACTGATCCGCCGCATTTACAGATGCACTGCTGCTGACGGTCAATGCGTCGTCAAAATGAGCCCGGAAGCGGCTGCCATCGGCGCCGATTTGCGTCGCATGCGGATGACGCTTCAGCGCCTTCCCACCGTCAATCAAGGTCTTTCCGAGCACATGTCGAAGTGGGACGACCTCTGGGCGCGCTTTGCTCTGATCCTGCACATCATCAAATTTCATAGCGACACAGAGGAAAACCAAAGGGAGATGCCGCTGGCGGATCAGGTGGCAAATCTCAGCCGCGACGATGCCCAAGTGAAGATCAAGCAGGGTGATGTAATCAGGCCGGCCCGGACGATCTCGAAGGAAACCGCCGAGCAGGCCCGCGATCTCCTTGTAAAGTTCTTCCTCCCCGAAGCCGTCCGCATATATACCGAGGTTCTCTCGACCGACGACCAGATGCAGCACGCTCGCTGGCTGGCTGGACACATCCTCGCAAACGGCGTGAAGAAGATCTCAGTCTACGAGATCGGCCGCATCTACCGTCCGCTCGCAAAAGATCACCGCGCCCTCGGCGAAGCCATGAATGCGCTCGAGCTGATGGGCTGGGTCTGGGCCGACGGCGGGAAAGCTGCCGTCGGTGATTTCCGGAAGATGAAGTGGAACGTCAGCTCTCGCGTTCACGACATCTTCGCCGATCGTGTAGCCGTTAAGAAAGCACGTCGCTCGAAAGCCGTCGCCGACATTCGCGTCGCCAAGAAAGCCGCCAATCGCTTGCGCCTCGGCTGCTGACTGATAACGAGATCGTCCGTCCCTGAATGAGCAACTGACCCGGCCCAGCGCCGGGTAATTTTTATTAAATCTTACGGTACTCCTCTGCTCACATTAATTCCGCAGTTACGTACAGGTGAGAGACCTTAGCCACTGTCGCGGCTGCGGTAATTGCAACATACTCAATGGAGTGCTCTATGACCAACATCCTTCTCGGTATTGTCTTTATGATCGGTGGAGCCCTGCTCTGCGCGACGTTCGTCGGAATCCTGATCGGCGCGCCGGTGTTTCTTCTTGGCATGTGGCTCATCGTTAAAGGCATCCTGGGAATGGTCTGGGGCGTCGGCAAGGCTGGTTTCGCTGCTACCAAGGCGATGAAGCGCCCCGCGCCCGAATGATCGACATGCTTTGACGTTCGTCTCTACCGAGTGACCCCGTGCGGGCGGCTAATCCGGTCGCCAATGTGTAGCCCCCGACTTGCCAGGTCGGGGGCCTTCTACATTGTCGGGGGGTTTTCGGTCTCTTAATCCTTATGCATGCGTTCACTTACATAAGGATTTTAACGATGCACTTCGAAACTCTTATCGACTACCTTACCGCTAGCAGCATTGATGGAGACCTCGCGATCCTCCCTGTCCCTGTCGTCGCCGACCACCTCAACATCACCCCAGCGGCGGTCAGTGGACGCATGCGCCGCGGTGCTCTTGAGGAAATTCGGATCGGCAAGAACCGCTACGTGTCGCAGCGTAGCCTGATCGCGGAGAGGGATTTGCTTCAGCAGCGAGCCGACACGGTCGAACGCGCCCTGGAGGATCTGATCGGTCGAGGTGAGCGCCACACGTTCTATGAGCCGATCATGGAGATGGTCGGGTTGAGCTGGCGCGTCCCTGCGGACCGGACAGAGATCGGCCGGATCTTGGCGGTCGTGTCGCGTCGGTCGCGAGATCGCAATGGGACGATGCTGTCGGTAGTCGTGCACGGCAAGACCGCGGGGCAAACCATGCCAAGCGACTCGTTTTTCGATTTGGCACGGCAGTTCGAGTTCGAGTGGAAGGACGACCGCAAGTTCGTCGAGAAGCAGACGGATCGGGTTCTGAAGACGTAGAGCCGGCGGATGACCTCGTCGTAGCGCACCTTGCGGGCCTCGCCGGTATACGTGCTCCCGACGAAGTCGAGATCGCGGATTGCACTCAGGTCGATCCGATCGTCGTCGCCGCCGAAGATCGTGTCGTCGCCCGCCCCACCGTCGAAGACGTCGTCCGTTCCGCCGCCGACGAGCAGGTCGCGGCCCACGCCGCCGTTCTATGTAGCTCGCCCATGTCGAGGCCGGGCAGGGTATCTCCGAGCGCGTCGAGGCCCGGTTCGGGAGCGACCGCGTAGCCGCCCCGTCTGGTGCCCTGGAGGGTCCCGTTGCCCAAGGCACCGAAGGAGGAGACGACGTCGATAAAGGGTTCCTTGTCGAGATCCGAGAGCTCCTCATCGAGCGCGCCTTTAGAGATCGCCTTGGTCAGCATTTGGGCGATGACGCCCCGCCCGTCGTCAACGACCTGCCGATCGCGAATGCGCTCGCCGGGGGGCTGGTCGCCAGCGCGCCGCCCGTTTCTCGGTTAACCGCAGAACGTCTCGACGGCGGCACGGTGCCCGGACGCCCTCCGTTCTCCCGCGATGCCTGCGGCAGCGCTGCGAAGGAGGGACGACGCGTCCTAGGATCGCCGGCGGCGCTGCCCGTCGTCATCGCTGGGGTTTCGGCGCTCGACCGGCGCGGAGG
>JBASBA010000315.1:0-10681 GCA_049650885.1 Alteraurantiacibacter sp.
CATTCAGGATGGCGTGCCATTCCTCCATATCGGCCTTAGTCAGCCGTTTATGATTGCGCACCTTGTCGGACAGCCGCTTGGGCAGCTTTTCCTTCAGGAACTGGCGCACTTCCTCGCGGAAGAATTCTTCTTCTTGGGTGTATTCCAGGTTCATCGTCAGTCTCTCGCTCAGGAGGGGATTTCAAACAGGCCGGCGGCGCCCATGCCGCCTGCAACGCACATTGACACCACAGCGTAGCGTTCGCCGCGCCGCCGCGCTTCCAGCAACACCGCGCCAACCAGCCGCGATCCCGTCATCCCGAAGGGGTGGCCCACGGCGATCGCTCCGCCGTTGACGTTCAGTTTTTCAGGATCGATCCCCAGCTTGTCGCGGCAATAAAGGGCTTGGCTGGCAAAGGCCTCGTTGATTTCGAACAGCCCGATATCGGCAATGGAAAGGCCAGCGCGGTCGAGCAGTTTGGGAATGGCAAAGACGGGGCCGATGCCCATTTCATCAGGCGCGCAGCCTGCTGCCTGGAAGCCGCGAAAAATCCCCAGCACCTCGCGCCCTTCGGCCTGCGCCGTGGCGCGATCCATCAGAACCTGCGCAGCCGCTCCATCCGAAAGCTGGCTGGCATTGCCGGCGGTAATGTGTTCGCCCTGCTTCACCGTGCTGCCGTCCTTGAACACGGGTTTCAGCCCGGCAAGCGCCTCGTAGGTTGTAGCCTCGCGAATGCCTTCGTCGGCTTCAAGCGTTACCGTTTCGCGCCCTGTTTCGCTGCCATCCTTGGCGCGGATCACCTTCTCGGTTTGCACCGGCACGATTTCGTCGGCCAGACGCCCGGCCCTTGTCGCATCGGCGGCGCGTTGCTGGCTCGTCGCGGCGAAACGATCCTGCGCCTCGCGCGGGATGCCGTAGCGGTCGGCGACGATCTCCGCCGTTTCGATCATGGCCATATAGGCGTCAGGCTCGTGGCTCAGCACATTGTCGGATCGCCAGGACGGATCGACGATGCCCGGCACCACGGTGAGGGAGACAGACTCTCCGCCGCCAGCCAGTATCACGTCGGTATCGCCCGCCATGATGCTGCGTGCGGCCAGCGCCACGGTCGTAAGGCCGGACGCACACTTGCGATCCAGCGTCATGGCCGCAACGCTTTCGGGAAGTTTGCTACCGAACACGCTCATGCGCCCGATGTTGTAGAACTGCGGGCCATACTGGTTGCCGCAGCCGAAATAGACATCGTCCACCCGCGCCGGATCGATACCCGCACGATCAAGCGCGGCATCGAAAACATGCGCCGCCAGAACATCCGGCGTGGTGGCATTATATGCGCCGCGATACGCCTTGCCGATGGGCGTGCGGGCGGTAGAGACAATTGCGGCTTCACGGGTCATGCATTTGCTCCTGCTGCCGAAGGAACGGGGCCGCGCGTGGCACCAGGCTTTGCCCTCAGGTCTGTGTATTTTCCCAGTTCGTTGCGGGCGATGGCGCGGTTGTGCACCTCGTCCGGTCCATCGGCAAAGCGCAGGGTGCGCATACTGGCCCAGGCCGCTGCCAGATCATGATCGGAACTTACCCCGCCGCCGCCATGCGCCTGTATCGCATCGTCAAGAATGGAAAGCGCCATGTTGGGTGCCTGTACCTTGATCATCGCGATCTCGTTTTTCGCAGCCTTGTTGCCGGATCGGTCCATCATGTCGGCGGCCTTCAGGCACAGGAGTCGGCTCATATCGATATCGATGCGGGCGCGAGCGATGCGCTCCTCCCAGACCGAATGCTGATAAACGAACTTGCCGAATGCAACCCGGCTGGAAAGGCGGCGGCACATTGCCTCCAATGCCTCCTCCGCCACGCCGATCGTGCGCATGCAGTGATGGATGCGGCCGGGGCCAAGGCGACCCTGCGCGATCTCGAAGCCTCGCCCTTCCCCCAGCAGGATCGCATCGGCAGGCAGGCGAACATTGTCCAGGCTGATTTCCGCATGGCCGTGGGGTGCATGGTCATAACCGTACACGCTCAACATGCGCTCGATAGTGACGCCTTCGGTATCGAGAGGGACCAGGATCATGGACTGGCTGCCATGGCGAGAGCCATCGGGATCGGATTTGCCCATCACGATGGCAATTTTGCAGCGCGGATCGCCTGCGCCGCTGCTCCACCATTTACGGCCATTGATGCGCCATTCGTTACCATCGCGAATGATGCTGCATTCGATATTGGTTGCATCCGATGATGCGACATCAGGTTCCGTCATCAGGAAGGCGGAGCGGATTTCACCGTTCATCAGCGGTGTGAGCCACCTGTCCTTCTGCTCCCGCGTGCCATAGCGGTTGAGAACCTCCATATTGCCGGTGTCGGGCGCGGAGCAATTGAACACCTCGCTGGCCCAGTAAACGCGGCCCATCTCTTCGGCACAAAGAGCATACTCCAGATTCGAAAGTTGCTCTCCATCGAATTCGAAGCTGTCGTCCACATGCTCCTGCCCCGAGTGCGGAGGCATGAAGAGATTCCACAACCCCGATTCGCGCGCGACCGGCTTCAATTCCTCAATCACCCAGTTCGGCTGCCAGCGGTTTCCCGCGTCATCCGCAGCCTTCGCCGCCGCCTTGTAATCACCCGTACGCGGGCGGATTTTCTCATCGATGAAGGTCTCTACACGGTCGCGCATGGCGCGTTGCCGATCACTCAGATCGAAATCCACTTTTCTGCCTCTCCTGTTTTCGGCACCGATTGTTCGAACCGCAGTCAGAATGCACGTGTTTGCGCACTCTGTCTACATACGCCTTTTTCATTATTTGCAAAATGGTGCTTGGCAAAGAATGCATTTTTCGCGACCTTGCGAGTCGAAATCAAAGCTCGATCGGAGACTAATCGTGAAAGCAGCAGTCCTGCGCGAAGTTGGCGCACCCCTACAATTAGAAGATGTATCCATTTCAAAGCCCGGCCCGCGCGAAGTGCTGATTCGTGCCGTCGCGACCGGCGTCTGCCATTCAGACCTGCATTTCGTGGAAGGCCATTACCCCACACCTATGCCCACCGTGCTGGGCCATGAATGTGCAGGCGTGGTGGAACAGGTGGGCAGCGAAGTGCGCACCGTCTCACCGGGCGATCATGTCGTCACTTGCATTTCGGCCTTTTGTGGCCACTGCGAATTTTGTGTCGGCGGCCATCTTTCGCTGTGCAACGAACCCGATGTCAGCCGCGCAAAGGATGCCGATCCGCGCCTGGGCAGCGCCGATGCGCCGATGAGCCAGTTCCTCAACCTGTCGGCCTTTGCCGAACAATTGCTGGTACATGAAAATGCCTGTGTGAAGATCCGCAAGGAGATGCCGCTGGACCGCGCTGCCCTGCTGGGCTGCGCGACGGTTACCGCTTATGGCTCCGTTGTCCGCACTGCCGAGGTCCGGCCCGGCCAGAGCGTTGCCGTGATCGGCTGCGGCGGCGTTGGCCTTGCAACCATCAACGCCGCCCAGATTGCGGGTGCGGGCCGGATCATCGCGATCGACCGCGTTACAGGCAAGGAACAGCTGGCCCGCGATTTCGGCGCGACCGATTTCATCGATGCGTCCGAAGGGGATGTCTGGAAAAAGGTGCTGGGCCTGACGAACGGCGGCGTGGACCATGCCTTTGAGGCCATCGGGCTGGCCGACACCGCCGGAGATGCTTTTCGCATGTTGCGCAGGCGCGGCATTGCGACGGTAATCGGCATGATCCCGGTCGGCCAGAAGATCCAGCTGAATGGCTACGAATTGCTACAGGAGAAACAGTTGCGCGGATCGATGATGGGATCGAACCAGTTTCCGGTCGATATTCCGCGCCTCGTCGACTTCTATCTCGCCGGGAAACTGGAGCTCGACAAGCTGATCTCGCGCCGCATCTCGCTTGGCGATGTGAATGAAGCTTTCGAAGAAATGAAGACCGGACAGATCGCCCGGTCCGTCATCACGTTCGACTAGGTTTCTTCAGCCCTGATGGACCTTCTGGAATTTCAGAAGAGTTCCAGCAGGTCCTTCTTCAGGATTTTCCCATTGGCGTTGCGTGGAAGCGTGTCGTGAGAAAACACGATGCGCACCGGCACCTTGAAATGCGCCAGTCGTTCGCACACCCATTGTTGCAGGTCTTCCTCGCTGGCAGTTTCGCCGGATGCAAGATGCACCACGGCTGCCGGCTCTTCACCCAATTGCTTGTGCGGCAGGCCGATTACCGCTGCGTCCGTCACCGCAGGGTGTTCGTAAAGAACGTTCTCGACCTCGCTTGAGTAAATGTTCTCGCCGCCACGGATCACCATGTCCTTTGCCCGATCGACGATGTAGCAAAATCCCTCTTCGTCCAACCGCGCAAGGTCGCCCGTGCGCACCCAGCCATCGATGAATGTTTCTGCCGATGCTTCCGGGCGGTTCCAGTAAGCTTTTGCCACCATCGGTCCGCGAGCATAAAGTTCGCCCACTTCTCCAACCGGCATTTCGTCTGCGCCGTCGCGCGACATGATCTTCAGATCGGCAACGGCCACGGGAGGGCCGCAGCTATCGGGGCGGTTGAGATAATCCTCCGACGAATGCCCTGTTACCGTGGCCATCGTTTCCGTCATGCCCCACCCGCTGCTGGGCATGGCGCCAAAGCTCTCGTAGATCTGCCGCACCAGCTCAGGCGCGGCCGGGGCGCCGCCGTAGCCGACCATTTCCAGGCTTGAGAGATCGTATTGCGTGCGTTTCGGATGCTCGATCAGTTGCCACGCAATCGTGGGCACGCCCCCTGTCAGGTTGACCTTCTCGCGCTCGATCACGCGGAAAGCCTCCTCCGGGTCCCAGTGATGCATGAACACCATGGCGTGGCCCGAAACGATATAGCCGACCATCGCCGCCGAACAGGCGGTGACGTGAAACAGGGGGATCACCAGCAGCACGGTTTTATATGTCGGCTCCGGCGGCACTTCCCCTCGACGCAGGGGAGCGCACGCCAGATTATATCTGGTTGAAACAACATTCGTGCAGACGTTGCGATGCGTGCCCAGCGAGCCCTTGGGAGTGCCGGTGGTGCCGCTGGTATAAAAAATAGTGGCATCATCATCGGGCGCAACATCAGCTTCGGGCAGGTCGCGCTCGGGAAGGTTGGCCCAGGCATCGCATTTGCCGATCAGGTCTTCCAACCGCTCCGCCCCGTGTGGCGCGGTTTCACCGCGAGAGACAATGCCGGTTTTCAACGACGAGAGGCCATCGCGCACCTGTGCAATCCGGTCCCAGCGCTGGGCATCGCAGATGACCCCGACGCTTCCCGAATCATCAAGAGCAAAGCCGATTTCCTCCGCCGTCCACCAGGCATTGAGCGGGACGCAGATCGCGCCAATCGAGGTGATCGCGAAGAATGCGACGGGCCATTCGGGCAGGTTGCGCATTGCCAGTGCAACCCGGTCACCCTTGCCGATGCCACGCTCCACCAGCGCATGGGCCAGCGCGGCCACCGCGCTGTAGAATGCAGCGTAGGTCACCCGCTCCTCTTCATAGACGACGCAGGTTGCATCACCATGTGCACGCGCCTGCCGGGCAATGTCGCGCAGCGATGACGGGGCGTTCTTCCAGACCCGTGTTGGCCGGCCTTCTATGGCGGCGATATCCATCTCGAACGGTTGCCCTGGCGCTGTCAGCATGGCGCGTACTTTCTCGCGGCTCATCGCGGGCCAGCCTTCTGGCGGCGCCCAGCCGATGGCGCTTGCTATATCGGTCATGGCATCTCTCTCCTTGCGCATGACGATAACCTCTACCGGCACCTATGCGCAAGCATCTTAAGCAGAAACTGAACATACGGTATGACTACATTGCTCATGCAACGAAAGACGATAGGGTAGAAGCGGAACAGCGGGTATGCTGCGCACGAAGGGGCTGAGGCAGAAATGGTAATTACATATCCAGAAGGAATGGGCTTCGATTCAGAGCGACTGGCGCGCATCGCGGCGTTTTTTGACGAGCATTTCATTCAGCCCGGCCTCCTCCCTAATATGCAGCTGATCGTCGCGCGGGAAGGCACCCCCTGTCTATCATGCAAAACTGGGTACGCTGTCGGGCGATGGCAGTGGAGATGCCTTGCCCGATAACGCGCTTTTTCGCATCGCCTCCATGACCAAGCCGATTACCTCGATCGCATTCATGCAACTTGTCGAACAGTGCAAGGTCGCGCTGGAAGACCCCGTTGCATGCATTCTGCCGGAACTGGGATCGCTTGGCGTCTATGCCGGCGGGGGCGGTGGAAGTCCCTTTATGCCAACCAAGCCCGCCCGCACGATCCGCTTTGTCGATCTTCTGACGCATATGGCCGGACTGACCTACGGTTAGCAGAACCGTACGAATGTCGATGCGGCCTATCGCGATGCAAGGATCGATCTGCCGCGCGGCATGTCATCGGACGAATATCTGGAAACCTTGTCGCAAATCCCGCTCCAGCATGAGCCGCGAGAGCGCTGGAATTACTCGGTCGCCACCGATGTTCTGGGCATCGCGGTAGAGCGGATTTCGGGGCAGAAACTGGGCGACTATTTTCGCCAGCATATCTTCGAGCCGCTGGGAATAAACGGCACCGGCTTCGACCTGGTTGAAACTGCGCGCGACAGACTGGCTGACAGTTTCGTCTACGTTCCCGGCAGCAAGGCAATGCGTATCGAATCAGCCGCGCAAAGCGACCACTTCAACCCGGCCAGCTTTCACAGCGGCGGCGGCGGACTGGTGGGCACGGCGTTCGACTATCACCGCTTCTGCGCCATGCTGCAGAACGGCGGAAGCCTGGATGGCGCACGCATCATATCACCCAAAACGCTGAAACTGATGACGACCAATCATTTGCCCGGCGGCGCGGATCTGACGGAAATGAGCGATGCGCTGTTCTCCGAGGCGAACAATGCGGGCACCGGCTTTGGCCTTGGCTTTGCCGTTGTCACCAACCCTTCGCGAACGCTGGTACCTGCAACCATTGGAGAATATTACTGGGGCGGCGCATATTCGACCGCATTCTTCGTCGATCCGGTGGAGCAAATCAGCATGGTTTTCATGACGCAGCTTTACCCTTCCACGGTCCATCCAATTCGCCGCCAGATCAAGACGCTGATCTATTCCGCGATTGAAAAAAGTTACGCCTGAAGCGCGGTGCGGGCGAGAACCGATGCATCGCTGCAACAGAAGATACCCAATTTTCAAATTGCTTGCCTCCGGCAACAGAACCGCGCACAAGGTAACATAGAAATAGAGATGTGAGATCGGGGGCTAAACTGCCCGTCAGGAGCCGGAAACAGGCTTCAACCAAGCAGCCCCGCGCAGCATACTGTTCGAAGAAAAGATACGTAACGCTTAGCTGGGAGAGAGCTATGAAGTCGGTATTTCGCAATTCAATTGCTTATGGTGCACTTGCAGGGGCACTTCTTTGCCTGCCGTCCGTCGCCGCTGCGCAGCAGCAGCCGACAGGAAATGACGATCTTGTCGAAGGTGGCGACGTTAACGAGCCGCAAGAACCCGCAGGCCCCGTCGACACCGATGATTTCACGATCGTGGTAACGGCACAGGGCCGTGCCCAGTCGCTGGCCGATGTGCCAATCGCGGTATCGGCCATATCGGGCGAACTGCTGGAACGCTCCGGCACTACCGACATTCGCGAACTGAACCAGATTGCCCCGTCCCTGCTGGTGTCCTCCACAGGCAACGAGGCAAACGGATCGGCGCGTATTCGCGGCATCGGCACCGTGGGCGACAACGCTGGCCTCGAAAGCTCCGTCGCCGTGTTCATCGATGGTGTATACCGTTCGCGTTCGGGCAACGCGCTTAGCGAACTGGGTCCGGTCGATCGGGTAGAAATCCTGCGCGGACCGCAGGGCACATTGGGTGGCCGCAATTCATCCGCCGGCCTGATCAATATCTACACCGCTCCGCCAGAATTTGAACTGGGTGCCCACGGGTCTTTCACTTACGGAAACTACGATGCGATGCGCATCGAAGCCGGCGTGAATGTTCCGTTCGGAGACACGGTGGCAGCGCGCGTCGATGGCGTGTATTTCAAGCGTGACGGTTTCTATAACGACGTTATCAATGACACCGACATCAATGACCGCGATCGCTACCTTGTACGCGCGCAAGTGCTGTTCGAACCTACCGCCGATATAAGCTTCCGTCTTGTCGGCGATTACTCGTTCAAGGATGAAGCGTGCTGCGCCGCAACCTTCGTTCAAACTGATTTCGCGCCGCTTGCGCGTGTAAGCCCGGATCTCGATCCGTTCACCCGGCCCGATGCCGGTGCACCGGCGCTGACGAGCACGCAGAACCCCATCGTCAATATCCTGCTGGGCCTGGGGCAGGATCCCCGCGCGCTGACGCAGGACACCTTCAATCGCGACATTTATCCCACTGCCGGACGTTCCTATCAGGGCGAAACGGAAGATTACGGCATTTCGGGAGAGTTGAACTGGGATTTTGGCAACGTCAATCTGACTTCGATTACCGGCTACCGCGAATATTCCAACTTCCAGGGTTCGGACACCGATTACACCCAGGTCGACCTTCTCTATCGCGCGCCGAATGAATTTGGCGGTGCCCGCGCCTTTGAAACCTTCACGCAGGAAATTCGCCTGAACGGCTCTCTTTTCGGAGACAGGCTGGATTGGCTTGTTGGCGGCTTTTACGCCAACGAGAAGCTTAGCTCGAAGGATAACCTGCGCTTTGGCGACGATTATGGCACCTTTGTAAATTGCCGCCTCGCGCTGCTGATCAATCCGGCCCTTGCCAATCCAGCTGCCGATAACTGCTTTGGACCTGCCATCGCTTTCCTCGATGGCACCGTGGGCGACCCGGCTTTTGGCCCCGCAACGCCCCTCATCATTGCTGGTATCAACAACCTGGCCCAGGTCAGCGACGTTGGCGGTGCTGGTGATGTATACAATCAACGCAGCAACAACTTCGCGCTCTTTACGCACAACATCATCCATCTCACTGAGAAGCTCGATCTGACGCTTGGGCTTCGCTACACGAGCGAAACCAAGGATTTCGACGCTACCTTCGCAAATGACAACACGATCTGCCCGACCAACCGGCAGCTTCTCTCCCCACTGCTCCAGGTCCCTTCGCTAGCCGGCATTGCCGGGGGTGTGATTGCGTTGTCCTGTCAGGGAAATTCGACCTCGGAGCTGGACGGTGTGTCGATCAGCGATACACGCGATGAAGATGAGTTCACCGGAACGGCCGTGCTCTCCTACCAACCGACACCCGATTGGCTAATTTACGCAAGCTATTCACGCGGTTACAAGGCTGGCGGCTTTAACCTTGACCGATCGGCGCTGGGAAATCCGGTGTTCTTCAACGTCAATGCTATCGATCCGTCGGCACTGCAGTTTGGCGAAGAGACCGTGAATGCCTACGAGATTGGCCTGAAATACTCTTCACGTCCGTTCTCGATCAGCGCAGCAGCGTTCCGTCAGGAATTCAGCAATTTCCAGCTGAATACGTTCAACGGTTCGGTCTTCCTCGTCCAGAACGTCAACGCCTGCGACGCTGACCTGATGGGCGGCGATCTGGACGGCAGCGCCGCCACTGGCTCTTGCTCGGCAGACGATGTCCAGCCCGGCGTTGCCGCCCAGGGCTTTGAAGTGGAGGCAACGATCTCTCCGATCCGCGATCTCATCACCACGGTGGGCCTGACCTATGCCGATACATCGTATGAAAACAATCTGATCGGCAATGACAGCGGCGCTCCGCTTGATCCGGCGCTGCGACTTCTGCCGGGAGATAATCTGTCGAATGCACCGGAACTGGTCCTGACCTCGTCCATCAGCTGGACGCCGGAACTGACCTCTGGCGGGCTTCGCGGACTGGTGTTCCTCAACGCCCGTATTACCGATGATTACAACACCGGGTCCGACCTGTTGTTCGGCAAGGAACAGAACGCCTACACCATCGTGAACGGCCGTATCGGTATCACCGGCCCGGACAGTGCATTCGGTGTGGAACTGTGGGCCAACAATATCTTCGGGGTGGATTACACGCAGGTAGCCTTCAACACGCCATTCGTGGCGCCGCAGCAGACGTATTCAGCCTATCTGGCCGAACCACGGACCTATGGCGTTACCGTGCGCGGTCGCTTCTGATCGGCTGCCTTTAAGGATCTGGGGGCCGGAGCGAAATCTCCGGCCCCTTTTCATTGCAACCGCGACACTTCGCAATCATCTGCAGGAGGAGACGACCCATCGGCTTTTCGGAAATTCTCGATCTTCAGCGCGCGCCGGACGGCAACTGGATCGGTAAACCCGGTTCTGGTGTGGGTGATCGGTTGTTCGGCGGCCACGCGCTTGCCCAGGCGCTGATGGCGGGGTCACTTGAAGAAGACGGGCCACGCCTTGCCCATTCGCTGCACGCCAATTTTCTGAAACTGGGCCGGGCCGACAGGGACATCCGGTTCGAGGTAACATCCCTCGCGGTCGGCCGCAGCTTTGCGCGGCGGCGGGTCGATGCGTTTCAGGGCGATGCACATCTCCTCACCATGTCGGTATCCTCGCATGTGCCGGAGGACGGGTTCAGTCACGCCGCCAGGGCTCCCCAGGTCGTAGACGTGGCGACAGCCCGCGCCGCATTGGAGGATTGGAAGGCGCAGCAGGAGGATTTCTCCTCCCTGCCCATTCTTGGCCGCCTGTGGGAACGCCCGATCGAAACGGTGCCGCTGGATGTTAATTCACTG
>JBASBA010000316.1:0-1981 GCA_049650885.1 Alteraurantiacibacter sp.
AGTCATGTCAGTGAGGGGCACGGTCGGGACGACCGCAGTTGTGGGCGCTTCGCATGTTGGCAGCCAAATCTCTCCGAACCTCATTCGACTTGTGGCGAACCCTGCGAAGATCATTTCGCCATTGCTCTACTACGCTGTCCAGTCGGCAGTTGCGCACATGCGCCGCACGATTGTCAACGCGCAGGCGCTGCCAGCGATAAATGCGCGCGATCTCAAAGGGGTCGAGATCGCCTTGCCACCTCTGCCCGAGCAGCCCGAACTGTTAGCACAACTCGATGGCGCGGCAGAAGCTACGGCCCAAGCGGTTGCTGCCGTGCGGCAGGCCCGCGAGATCAAGGCCATGTTGATGTCCGACCTCCTCTCCGGCCACGTCCGGGTGCCAGCATGAGTGAATACCGCCTCGCGGAGAAGCCCGCGCTTGATGCACTGGCCGCGATGGGCTGGCAGGTGCTGTCCCCGGTGCAGGTGCTGGCGATGCGCGAGGAGGAAAACCGGGTCATCCTCAAGCCGGTGCTGATCGACGCGCTGCGGACGCTCAACGGTATCGGTGCGGAGGATGCCGAGGCGATCTACAACGATCTGGCCACCCTGTCCGACAATGAGGAATGGCAGCGCAAGCTGCGCGGCGGCTACTCCCGCCGCCTGTCCGGCGAAAACCGCGACAGCCCGATTGCGCTGATCGACTTCAAGAACCCCCGCCGCAACGCCTTCCATGTTACCGGTCAGTTCCGCGTTGCCGCCCAGCGCCCGCGCGTGCCCGACATCGTGCTGTTCGTGAATGGCATCCCGCTGGTGGTAATCGAGGCCAAATCACCGCTCAAACGCACCGCCACGGGCGACGAGGCGCACGAGCAAATCCGCCAATATGAACGGGACATCCCCCGGCTGTTCTACCCCAACGCCTTCAACATCCTGACGGACGGGATGCACACCGAATATGGCGCAACCGGCGCACCAGCGCAGTTCTACGGCCCGTGGCCCGACGCATGGCCGCGCAGCCGGGATGACTTCCACGATGCTTTGGCCAAAGACCTGTGGTGCCTGTGCGAGCCGTCGCGCTTGCTAGACCTGCTGGCGCATTTCACCGTGTTCGAGGTGGACCCGGAGCGCGGCAACAAGATCAAGAAAATCTGCCGCTACCAACAATTCCGCGCGGTAAACAAGGCGGTGCAGAGGGTTGCGGGCGGAGAGCACCGCAAGGGCCTGATCTGGCATACGCAGGGCAGCGGCAAGAGCCTGACAATGGTGTTCCTGGCCTTGAAGCTGAAAACCCACCTCACGCTCGAAGCGCCGACGCTTGCCAATCCCAACATCCTCGTGCTGACCGACCGCATCGACCTCGACGACCAGATCAGCAAAACCTTCGTCGCCTGCGGCCTGCCAAACCCGGTGCAGTGCGGATCGGTTACGGCGTTGCGCGAGGCGGTGAACCGGGGCGGCAACGGCCAAATCCTGCTGGCCACCATCTTCAAGTTCGCCGGATCACGCGAGCCGATCCCGAACTCCGCAAACTGGATCGTGCTGGTGGACGAGTGCCACCGCACGCAGGAAAAGGACTTGGGCGCGTTCCTGCAAGCGACCCTGCCCGATGCCCATTTCTACGGCTTCACCGGCACGCCGATCAAATCGACCGACAAAGACACCTACGCCCGGTTCAGCGTGGCAGGGGAAGGCTATCTCGACAAATACGGGATCGACGACGCGGTGCGCGACGGGGCGACCGTGCCGATCCTTTACGAAGGCCGCAAAACCGATTGGGCGATCAACGAAGCCGAGATCGACATCCTGTTCGACCGCTGGTTCGTGGACGTGCCAGATGACAAGCGCGAGGAACTGAAGCGCAAGAGCACGACGCTCGCCACTATCGCCAAGCACCCGGAGCGGGTTCACCTCATCGCGCTCGATATATGGGAGCACTTCAAGGCGGTCTGCCAGCCGGATGGCTACAAGGCGCAGATTGTGGCCGTGGATCGTGAGGCCG
>JBASBA010000317.1:0-2331 GCA_049650885.1 Alteraurantiacibacter sp.
CTGCGAAGGCCATAAACGCTACTGTATCTAGCCAAACAGCTCCGAACATTGTGTATGCGGCCGGCTCGACCAGAAGCGTGCTCATGTGCCGCGTAGGCGCATAACACTCCCACCACTCCCCCCGCCACGCTATTAAGACATAGTCGGAGCCTGCTAGGTGGCCGTATTTCGCAGCGTCGCGATCGCACTGGGCAAAACCTGAAGGCGCCATCCAGACCTCGTAATGTCCCAAGCTATCAGGAGGCAAAACAGCGCTACGCTCCTCGGCGTTCGGTAAACGCCCGTGACTTTTACGAAAGCCCTCAATAGCGTCTGCAGCAATTCTGAACTGACTGTCTAGCCGCAAGCTATGTTCAATGGTGTGGTCGATGCCTGCCCTGTTCCCCATTGCCAGCAGGCATGCCACCAAAGCCAGCAGAACAAGCAATGCGGCGGAGGCTTTCCGAATTAGCATAGCCCGAACTTGCCAAATTGCTCGGTCGACGGAAAGCATCTAATGTCCGCTAGCGCCCCTATTCTGTTGAAAAACTACGCTTGAAGAAGGGCTGACGGTCTGATTCAATCGTTGTGAAGAGGCAGCGGAGATCAGCCGGTGATGGGCGACCGAACGGTGATGCAGGAGGCGCTGTTTTACAGCTTCAGCATCGAGAACCATGTTCCGGCGGATCATCTGCTGCGGTCGATCGACCGGTTCGTCAATCTGGATGGCCTCCGCGATCATCTGCGGTCCTATTACAGCGATACGGGACGGCCTTCGATCGATCCCGAGCTTATGATCAGAATGCTGATCGTGGGCTATTGCATGGGGATCCGTTCCGAGCGACGGCTCTGTGAGGAAGTCCATCTCAACCTGGCTTACCGCTGGTTTTGCCGTCTGGACTTGGGCGGCGCGGTGCCGGATCATTCCACCTTTTCGAAGAACCGGCACGGGCGCTTTCGCGATAGCGACCTGCTGCGCCAGTTGTTCGAGATGACGGTCGAACGCTGCATGGCCGAGGGACTGGTCGGCGGTGAGGGCTTCGCGGTCGATGCCAGTTTGATCCGCGCCGATGTTCATCGGCAGCGGTCGGTGCCGGGCAGCGAAGGCCTGCCGCCCCAGACGGTTGGCCGTGCCGTGCGCGAATATCTCGATGTGCTGGACGATGCAGCGTTCGGGGGTGCAACCCCGGTAGCGCCCAAGCGGATCAACCTTACCGATCCCGCGTCGCGCTGGACCGCGGCCACGCGCGAGGCGGCTTTCTATGCCTACAGCACCAACTATCTGATCGATCTCGATCATGCGGTGATCGTCGATGTCGAGGCGACAACCTCGGTGCGGCAAGCCGAGGTGACCGCCCAGCGCAGGATGATCGACCGCACACAAGAGCGCTTCGGCATCTGGCCCGAGCGTCTGGTGGCGGACACGGCTTATGGATCGGCAGCGAACCTGGCCTGGCTGGTGGAGGACAAGAGCATCGAGCCGCACATCCCGGTGTTCGATAAATCCGCCCGCCGTGACGGCAGCTTCGAACGCGCCGACTTTATCTATGACCATGAAGACGACAGCTATATCTGCCCCGCTGGCAACCGCCTGCGTCGATCCAACCGCAACTTCAGCATGCCGCGAACCGGCGCCGATAAGGACGGATCGATCCGCTATCGCGCCCGCCAGCAGGACTGTCAGGGCTGCATGCATCGGCCGCGTTGCACGCCGAACATGCCCGCCCGCAAGGTCACGCGCTCGATCCACGAAGGTGCCCGCGATCTGGCGCGCAATATCGCCACCACCGACGCCTATCTCGTCTCACGCCGCCAGCGAAAGAAGGTCGAGATGCTGTTCGCACACCTCAAACGCATCCTGAAGCTAGACCGCTTGCGCCTTCGCGGACCAAATGGAGCAAAGGACGAGTTCCACCTCGCCGCCGCAGCCCAGAACCTCCGCAAGATGGCCAAGATGATCCCGATGTCGAGCACGGTGCTCGCCTGAGCGGGAACACAGGCGAGCTCGCCTTCTTCACACGGCACTGCTCAAACGCTCTCGCATCGGGGTTTTTCAACAGAATACGCCCCAATTTCGGTCATATCCATTCTGAACACATCTTCCCGAAAGCGGTCATACGCTCCGGAGGTGCAGGTCGTCGGGGAGGCCGTGATGGAAAGCCTTCACAACCCGGATCGCGCCAAACCGATGCGGATCGCGGACCGCGTGGATAAAGCGTACGCCTTGCGCTGGAGAAGATTGGCCTTCGCCGTTCAGGACCGCATTTCGGCGAGCGCCCAGACCATGTCCTTCAGGAGCAGCCGCAGCGAATCGAGTTCCTCGACATTCTGCCCCTGGGTCATGATTTCTGG
>JBASBA010000318.1:0-4728 GCA_049650885.1 Alteraurantiacibacter sp.
CTCGTAGGCAATCGAAGACCCTGAGAAAAGCGCTGGCGCCTCGAAACCTTTACGCGCCAATGCGGACAGCACGCTCTGCTGATCGCATCCCGCAAAGCAATGGAAGAGGATGGCCTGTCGGCCGAGCGACACACCGAGCGAGGGCGTGCGGTCGTCATGCACAGGGCAGCAAGCCATGCCTTTTGTGCCCGACCATTTGCCGACACTGCTTTCACAGATGCTCTTGGCCGTCTCGGCTAGCGGATGGCTGGTCGTGGTACCGGGCATACGGGCTCCTTCGCAGGTTCGTGTCCCCCATGGTCGCTGTCCTCCCCTCTCATCGATAGGCAAGACAAAGCAATTTCCTACATGTTCTATTTATGTTCTTTTCCGATTCGCTGCAAGTGACAGGAGCATGAACGATGAGAATGGCCCTGATGATCGGGGCGATGGCGGTCACCAGCCCTTTGGCACCATGCGCACAAGCGCAGGAATTCACGTTGCTGGAACATCGCCATGAGCGGCCTGAAACCGTTGGAGATCAAGAGCTCGGGACCAGTGACGAAGTGCCATCGAGGGTACAGCTTCAAGCATCCTATCGTGAAGCACTGTACGAGCCGCTCATCAGGGAGGCGGAAGTCCGGTATCGCCTTCCCCCTGGACTGATGCTGGCGCTGGTCTGGGCCGAGTCCCGGTTCAACCCGATGGCAATCAGCCCGGCTGGCGCTGCCGGACTTGCACAGCTGATGCCGGCAACGGCTCGCGAACTTGGCGTCAGTAATCGCCATGATCCGAACCAGAACATTGATGGTGGCGCGCGCTATCTGCGCCAGATGTTGGACCGCTTTGGCGATGTTCATCTGGCACTTGCAGCTTATAACGCCGGTCCAGGCGCGGTGTCCCGCGCCGGTGGCATACCCCGGAATGGGGAAACGCCTGCATATGTCAGGAGCGTTCTTCGTCGATGGATAGCATACCGGTCGTCATGAACACGAATCGAAAGCGGATCAGCGGGCGGCTCGAGCACTTGCCCCGCGGCGTTGCCATAGTGACCGATACTGGCGGTCTTTGGATTCTTGAAGATTGCGAGCCTGCTAACGATCAGATTGGTAGTGAGGTAACTGCAGAACGTGAGGTAATAGGTCTCGATCGCCTGCGCGTGGATTGGTTGGGAGAGGCCCCCAACTGAACAGCGACTTCTTTGGGCGCGACTTGTCGCCAATCTTGGCGCTAGCCAAATTCAAGTGTGGGCCTGACTGTGGGTCTGAAAATCTCAGTATATCGAAATTATGTTTATTTTCTGTTAGTTAACCAAAATCTCGGTCGGACTCCGTCTCCGCCACTCTTCGCGCATTTGCTGATTTATTCAGCGAATTGCAGCGAAGCCTCGTACCGCCAGCTTCAAACGAATTTACTTTCGTCGAACCGCCCTACAGCGAACCGTGCGCGACGATGGAGTCCGCTTCGGGGTAAAGGCGGGTCAGGACGGCGATGGTCATGCCGCGCATTTCCTTGTCGATTTCCTGCACGGCCGCGGTATCGCCGGTCAATCGACTGGTGGCGGTGGCGGCCTTGAGTGCATCTCCACGCTTCGCGACTTCTTCCTCCACGATCGTCTGCCAGAAAGCCGGATGCTCACCTTCCGTCCATTCCCCACGGCCGCGCCCGTAATGGGCCACCGCGAGGTAGCGCAAAATTGCTGTCACGGTGAGCCGTTCGAGAAAATCGCTGGCCCAGCGCATCTTCGATCCATCTTCGCCGCGCGCCATGTTGATGCCCTTTGCAACGCCCGTGCCGCCCAACGCGCCCAGCACCGCACCCACGATCATCCCCCCGCCCAGCGTCAGTCCGCCGGCCATCACGTCGGCGGCCAATCCGCCCACCGCGCCCGACATCAATCCGCCAAGCGCGGCAGACATTCCTTCCGGCGTCTTCGCGCCATGAGCATAATCCTCCCCCACCCGTTCCAGCACGCGCTTTGCAGCCTTGCCGGAAAGCCCGTGCAGCGCGATCAGCTCATCGGTAGAAGCGGCGGTGGCTTCGGCCAGCCTGGCTGCGAGTTGAACCATCGCGGTGCGGGCAGCGCGGTCGCTTTTGCCTCGGCCCGATACGGCTTCGGCCAGTTGGCCTTGCCACCCGGCATCCTCCATCGCTTCATGATCGCCAGCCGCCCGATCCAGATAGCGCGCCAGAACGTCCATCGCGGCGTCGAAGCGGGCGAGGTTCAGCTCTTCCCATCGTTGACGCAGGCCTGCCATTGCCGGGCGTTTTGCCTCATCCAGCAGCGGTGCAACGGTATCCAGCAATGCGCCTTCCTGCACCCAGACCCGTGCGAAGGCATCCAGAGGCAGAACGGCTCGCACCTGGCCTGGTGCGCCGATCTCGGCCCAGCGGGCCTGTGCTCCCGACACGTCCTTGCGCGGGGGGCCCATCTGGTTGAGCAGAACCACCACCGGTTTGTCGATCCAGCCCAGCACTTCCATCTCCAGATCGACATAGCTGGCACTGGCGGGATTTTCCGCCGCGTTGACGAGGTAGAGGATGACATCCGCCTCCTCGCGCGCATTCTTCACCGCCTGCTGGCTGGACCACAGCGCGCGTTCGCGCCAACGGTCCCACACCTGCGAAAGGAACCACCCGATCGGATTGCCCGATCCCTTCAGCCGCCCCAGCAGGCGGGCAGTGTCACCGAAGCCGGGCGTATCCCACAGCATCAGGGTATCCGCCCCTTGCTGGACCAGAACATATCCCGTGGACAGGTCCGTCACATGCGCTGCATCGCGCACTTCGCCTACATCGCGCCCCAACAGAGTGCGCGCAAGCGTGGTTTTCCCCGCATTGGTATGGCTGATCAGGCTGAGGTTGACGGTGGTGCCGGTGTCAATCTGCTCCTCTGCCACGGTCATCGCGCCAATCCCGCGTCGGACAGCAAGCTGGCTTCGATGCGCTGCGCTAGTGCATCATTTTCAATGTCCGACAAATCTACGCCCAGCGCGGTAATACCCGAAGGTGCAAGAACCGTGCGCCACGAGGCAAGCCTGTCGGTGATGCGTTCATCCAGACCCGATTGTCCGCCGAAATGCGCGCGATAGGGGCCTTCGTCGATCAGCGCGCCCAACACCGTGCCCTTGCCCCTCCGTTCAATCTGCTGCGCAACGGACAGGGCAAGATAACCGTGATTTTCCGCTTCCGGTGTGGAGGATAGGGTAAACAGAAGGATGCAGTAATCCTCCCCCGGATCGAAAGCGAGATCGGCGATCCATGCTTCTTCCGCCCCATACTCTATCGGTTCTTCAAATCGTACTTCGGCACGATCGCCAACGGCAAGTTTCAGGATGTCGGCAAGCCGTCTGCGCGTCTGCTCATCAGGATGATAGGCATAGGGAATGACACGGGCGTGCCCCGGCGCAGCCCCGCTTGCGCGCAACAGGCGGCGGATGTAAAAATCGTCGCGCTCCGCAACTTGCAGGCCGCGCGACAGGCTGAACCCGCGCAGCCCCTGCCAGCTGGCCAGCAACAACCGCGGCACGATGACCAGCCCGGTTATCGTCAACATGTAGAGATGTATCCACGGCCCGGCGTTTACGCCGGACGTCTCGTTACCGGTCCAGCGCATACTGGCTATGTCTGCCAGCGGCGGGATCGCTAGCTGGGAGATCTGGCTGGCAGGACCAAGGACAGTTACCAGCACCGCACGAACGGAGGCAGGGCCAAGGAAGGTGCTCTCCCAACCGGCGCGGTACTCTATGATGAGCGCGCGCGAGTAGATGCCTGCGATCAGTCCCACCGCGAACAGCGCCGCGCCCAAATGGAGCCAGCGCCTGGCGCGCGCGGCGTTGATGGATGCCGTCAGAGCTGACCAGCGTTCGGAAAAATTGCGCGCAGCACGTTCGATTGCGGAGGCCGGCGCAGAGGTGCGCTTCAGACTGCCAAGACGGGCAATCACAGAAGCGAGAGGATCCTTCAAAGGTTTCCCGCCGAACAGCCCGACCAGTGCCGCGACGATAATCCATACGTAGACAAGCAGGTTCCACCCGATCGTGCCAAGCAGGGGCGCGGCGAGCAGGTCCATGCGCTGATCGGTGCCGAATTCATTGGCCACGAAACCCGCGATCAGTCCTGCCGCCGCTATCGCCATACCAATGCCGTTCGACCAGCGACTGCGCTTCAGCAGCCGCGCCAGCCCCTTGTGCCGGGTGGTGAGGCGCGTCGCGGCAAATTCAGCGCGTGCGCTGAGAAAACGTGATGCGAACCGCGTACCCTTGAAAGCATCGGCAGCCTGTCGCGCATAGGCATCTGCCGCCGCACGATCCTCTACGGTGAGAAGCGTGCTATCGCGATCTTCAAGCTCGATGGCCCGGACCAATTCAATCCTGCGTGCCTCGTCTTCGGTCATGCGGTTCCCATACAGTGCATGCCTCTGCGGCGCATCCAGCCTGTGGGTCTAGCGGCATAAACACAGCGTTGTAAGGGCCAGAATGCTTTTCAGAAAACCGCGACCTCTGCCGCCCTGCCGCCAGCCTGAGCAGTTGATGCCGCAGGTAATAAGGTCAGTCGGGCCGCTTCATCTTGAACAGCTGATCCGTAGTCGTCTCGAAATAGTCCGCAGGGCCGCCACCGCGCAGGATGCGGCGCGGGCGCGCTGTCTGATAGATGCCATCTTCAAGCATTGCCTGGTCGATATGAATACCCACGACCTCGCCGATCACAAGCCACGCATCCAGCTTCGCGCTTTCCTTGTCTTCCAGC
>JBASBA010000319.1:0-1611 GCA_049650885.1 Alteraurantiacibacter sp.
GCGAACTTCGAGTGATTCGGCAAGATAACCCCCATGAGTGAAAGCAATTGTCGATCCTCTAATGCTAATGAGTTGCAATTGCACTTGTGATGTGAGAAATCGCGTTGGACGAATGATTCGAAGCGGGAGTTGCCAGTGAGAGCTAAAGATGAGTCCTTCAGGGATGCGATCCTGATCCGCCTTTTTCGCCTCTGGGCTTTAGCGCGCGAAGACGGAAATGTTGGATTGGGTCCGATGCACTCTTTGGCAAGCCAGCTTCAGTTAGCTGATGAGACGGCTCCTGCCTGTGCAAGCCTCTTTCAGTTGATTGAGGCCGAACTCGAGCGACCGCTGGTACGCGAATGCTGTTACGCGAAGACCTTTTCTCCAGACGAACTCGCTCTGCTCGGGGTAATTGAGGCTGCGCCATCGCTCAATGCGATAAAGGGATCGGGAGACGTGCCGCACGGACTGCCGGGAGCAATACGTTGGGCCGCCATGACGGTCAGGCGGTCGCTGGTTTGGCCAGACCGAGAAGCTCCTCCTTCTGATACACCAAGAGGAACCGGCCATTGCCCTTTCGAGGGCGTCAGAGCAGGGTCCAACCTTACATGGTGAGTCCGCTCATGCGCTACGAAAATTCGGCAACGGTTGCATCGCCACAGGTGGCCCCGGTACATTAGGTGCCTACAACGAAGATACCCCGATGCGGCTAGGTTTTTAGAGATCAGTCAGGAATACTCCGTTTGACATCGTCGTTGGAGCAATAGTTCCCCCAAGCGTCCACCCATTTCACCCGCGCACCCGGATTGTCCGGTGCGCCGAGATAGGTGGTGCGGCGATAAGCGGCCTGGACCGCGTCAGGCGTCTTGCGCGCCAGTGCCGCTTCGACAATCGCAATGGGAAAGCCCTCGTTTGCAGCCCAGTCCGTGAAGCTGGAGCGGAAACCGTGGACGTGGAAAGGCTCCTGCATATCCCGCATGACCTTCAGAAGTGTCATGTTGGACATTGCCTTGCCGGTCATGCCGGGGAAAGCCACTTCGGTTCCCTCCGTCTGCATTGCCTCCGCCCTCACAAAAACCGCCATCGCAGCTTCTGACAGCGGCACGATGTGCGCCCTGCTACGCTTCATGTGTTCGGCTGAAATTGTCCAAATGCGCTTGTCCAGATCGAATTCATCCCATTTCGCAAGCCGCACTTCCTGCGAGCGAACGCCCGTCAGAATGAGGAGGTCCAGCGCGAGACGGAATGCGACGGCTTACGCCGAAAAGCGGTCAGGAATGACGGAACGGCAACGTAGGGCATCGCCTTGCGGTTTGCCGGTTTCTTGACCTGTCGCGGCAGCCCTCGCCCCGCTTTCAGGCTGCTATTGCCCGATGGAGCCTCCGTAGAGCGCCATCCCTTGGCGTGAGAGTAGTCGAGCACTGCGCAAATGCGGTTGCGAACCTGGCGAGCGGTTTCAGGGATTTCCTGCCAGATCGGCGTGAGGACCGAGATTATGTCCGCAGCGGTGATTCCGCCAGTCGTCATATCGCCCAGCTTCGGGAAGGCGTAGTTCTCCAGACTGGCCAACCACTGGCGACCGTAGACATCGCTTTTCCAGCCTGTCTCGTTCTCCGAATGATATTGGAT
>JBASBA010000320.1:0-1591 GCA_049650885.1 Alteraurantiacibacter sp.
GACAGGTGCCGACCGTTCCTTGCTCGCAGTTTTCCAGCATCCGGCGCAGTTCCCTTCGGAGAGCCTCCAGATCGGCAATCTTGCGGTTGACTTCGCCCAGGTGCGCTCGTGCCAGCGTGTCGACCGCATGGCAGGCCCGCGACCGGTCGTCGGCCAGTTCGAGAAGTTCGCGAATGCGCGTCATGGAAAACCCCAGGTCGCGCGCGCGGCGAATGAAATTCAGTCTCCGGGCGTGCTCGGGACCGTAGTCGCGATAGTTGGCCTGTGTGCGGGGCGGGGACGCGAGAACGCCCTCGCGTTCATAGTAACGGATGGTTTCCGCTTTTACGCCCGCCGCGCGGGCGAGTTCACCGATCCGCATAGGCTTCCCTCGATCGCTTGACCTTGTAGCGACTACAAGGTGTATAAATCGATTCGACACAAGGAGTCGAGCGAATGGGAAAAAATTGCTGCGGTCCTGTCGAGGACGTCGAGGCGAATAATGATCCGCTGTGGCGCCGTATCCTGTGGATCGCTCTCATTCTCAATGCGGTTATGTTCAGCGTCGAAATCGTGGCGGGCCTTGCTGCTGATTCGCGTGCATTGCAGGCTGACGCACTCGATTTTCTGGGCGATGCGGCAAATTACGCCATAAGTCTCTGCGTTGCCGGAATGGCGCTTGCGTGGCGCGCTTGCGCAGCCATTGCCAAAGCAGCGACCATGCTGGCGTTCGGGCTATGGGTGCTTGGCTCCGCGATCTGGGGTTTCTTTGTCGGTGCCTCGCCGGACGCCGGGACCATGGGCATTATCGGAACCGTCGCGCTTGCGGTGAATCTCGCAGTTGCCGCGATGTTGTTCCGGTTTCGCACGGGTGATGCCAACATGCGCTCGGTGTGGATTTGCTCGCGCAACGACGCGATCGGCAATGTAGCGGTTCTGGGCGCGGCGCTGGGTGTCTTCGGAACCGGGCGCGCGTGGCCCGACCTGGTCGTGGCCGCCATTATGGCCAGCCTAGCAATTTGGGGCAGTATTGAGGTATTCGGTCAAGCGCGCGGTGAGTTGCGCTCTGCTTGAGAAGGGACTCCGACAGGCAGTTACGTGATAGCACGACCTCTGCTGGCTTACGCTAACTTCCTTTCAAAGCCCATTGAAGGCCAACCGCTTTCAATTATTGCAGGTGACCGCATGAGTACTGGTCCATCAAAACCATCCTTGCGGTGGACTCCGGAGACGGTGATGTTTTCGGCGGCCGGGTAACGATTGTCTCTCCTGATGGTGACAGTCTTGATGCAATTCGTCGCGCTGCTCATCCCGGCGACCGCTGCTCATTAGGAATCACTTTCGCTCGCTTCGACTAGGCTGACCCAAGTCCCATTTTTCGTGAGAGCCAAAGGGTCGCGGTCGGGACAAGAACCCACATGATTATGGGAACGAGTCCGATCTTTGTCCCAGGGACTAGCGGCATAGTGGGACTGTAGGTCCAGCCCCAGGCAGCCCCAACGGCCAATATTTCGACCACGGATGTTATCGCGAGACCGATGGCGAGATAGATAAGGAAGCGGGATATTGGCCAGTCGACAAGCCAAGGTGTTCGGCGGTTTCCCAACGAGGC
>JBASBA010000321.1:0-3438 GCA_049650885.1 Alteraurantiacibacter sp.
GTCCGAACCCCCGCGCCCCGGCCGCGCCAACGCCTTCCAGCTCGGCGCGTACCTGTCGCCCGCCTTCCGCGACGAGGCGGACGGAGACCCTTTTCTCAGCCATTGCGGCTTCCTTCCATCTGCTCGTTGAGTTTGCGCACCATCACGGCTTCGATCTCCGGCAGCAGTTCCGCGGCGATCAGGGGGTTCACGCCCAGCGCCTGTGCCAGTGCGAGGGCAGCGCCCATGTCCCAGCCGAGGACAGCACCCGGGATCACCCGCAGCTGCCCGCCGAGGCGGCCAACCAGATCCCAGACCTGCCAGCCGTCCTGCGTTTGCGGCTGGTTCAGTCTTGCGGGGCAGTCCGGGCAACGCGCTTCGCAGGCCGCGCAGTAGCTGGCGCCCCCGCCGAAGGACCAGTCGGCGAGGGCGCGGAGACGTTTTTTTCCGCGTCCAGTATCAGGCCGCGGGCGACGTATTGGGTCTGAAAGGCCTCGAAGACCGGCCAGATTTCCAGCAGCGCGTCGATGCCGTCAGGGGTGACAGGCAGGGTGTTGCCCGCGTCATCTCCGACGCCTTCCCAGTCCAGCACGGCGCGGCGGGCCACGGACTTGGCCATGGCCAGCGCCAGGTCTTCCTGGCTGCTACCTTCTGGCAAGGCCTCAACGGGTGGGTCGGCGCGGGCCGACACCATCAGCGCTGTGGTGAGGGGAGCCACCAGCAGGCGCAGGCCGGGGGACAGTTCCAGCCATTCGGGCGCGGCGGTCAGGTTCAGACGGATCATGGTTGGCCTTTCTCAGAACAAAAAAAGCGACGTGCCGGAGCACGTCGCTGGGGATGCAGGGTAGAGTGTAGAATGGTCGCGCGCGGCTGCGCGTTTCAGATCACTGAAGGCAGCATTTCTTGAACTTCTTGCCGCTTCCACAGGGGCATGGATCATTCCGCCCGGTTTTGCCGGTGAAGACGCCGTTGAACGGGTCACCGCTTCGGGGCATCATCGACGACACGACATTGAGGCGGCCTTCCGCCTTTCTGGCCAGATACTCCGGAGTGAAACAATACCATGGCTCAAGCTCGGCGATGGTGTCCGTGATCAGGCGGTTGCTGGAATGTTCGGTGAACCAGGTGGGATGACCGGCACCGACCGTGGCATGAAGGCGCTCGGCAAAGTCTTCGAACCTGCTGTGATCGGGGGTGATCAAGCCCCTGTCGAACACGACGCGGACCAGCGGTTCCATGTTCGCCAGCCCGAGGGCGGCGATGCACTCTGCCCATGCCCACCAGACCTCCTCGCCAGACACGGTGCCCGTCAGTTCGAAAAAGTCCGTCAGAAACGCCGTGACGTGTGGTCGAAGCTCTGCATCTTTCAAGGCAACGATAGCCAGCGTATCGAACATTTCTCCGCGCACGAAGCCATCGGCGGTATCATCCAGAAGGATGTCGAACACTGGTTGAAGGTCGCCGTCAAAAACCCCGGCCATGACACGCGCCGAAGATTCGGTGATGGCATCCCCCAGCATTGCATCCACAAACTCCGGATCGCGCCGGAGCAGTCTTGCGAGTGGGCGATAAGCGCGCGGCTCGCGCCATTCTGCCAGCAGGAAGAAGACAAAGATGGATGCATCCATGTCCGCAAGATCGGCGATCTTTGCGGATTGCAGCCGCTCGATGTAGTCCAGAAAGACAGGCACCATGACGTCACGCGATTGCCCTGCCGCTTCGAGCGCCTCGCGCGGCAGCGGCCCATGGGCTTCGAGTTCAGCCATGATTTTGGTGGACGTCATTTGCGGGTCCTTTCCATCGGGGAATCGCCGAGAGGATTACCGCCATTCCACTGGGTCCACCATCTCATGGATTGCCGTTCGCACCTGGCTCAATAGCTCGCGATGCTGTTGATAAGGATTGCGGTGCACATGCGGGCGGGGCTGGTGGCTTTCGCGGCCTGCCAGTCGAAGCTGGCCTGCACGCCCTGCGGCCCGGCGATCTCGATCCGGGGGCGGGGCAGATAGACCGCGTGCGCGGTGAAGGTGAAGCTGGCGTTCGCCCCGAGGCTGTAGGTGAACTCCAGCTCGCAGGGGCTGCCGTCGATGGCTTGGGTGACCAGCGTGCTGTCGGAAAACCGCACTTCGATCCGCCCCGTCAGGGCCGCCATGGTCGGATCGGCCCCGTCGATGCGGCCATCGCCGCGGATGGTTTCGATCCGGTCGAGGTTGTTGGAATAGGTGATTTCGGCCGAGACCACGTTGCCCAGCGCGGTGCCGTTGCGCTTCACCGTGCCGTTGAAATGGCCAAACCGCTGCAGGCCCAGCGCGGTCGGTGTGCCAGCCGCAGTCGTGGTGGCGATGGTTTCCCCTTGGGCGACCAACCGGGCGGTGGCGGTCAGCAGGCCGGAGCGCTGCATTTGCCAGGACAGCTGATCGAGCACGCAGCCGGAATACATCGCGAACCGCGGCACCTCCGGCATGGCCGTCTCGATGGACATGCTGGGCAGGGTCCAGTTGCCCGACTGGAAAGTATGGGTCTTCGGCGTCGTGCCGCTGGTGGTCGGCTGGCCGAAGGCCGCCTTCAGCCAATAGCCGAAGGCCTCGACATCGATCGGAACAACCACCTCGCCATCAGCGGTGACCGCATCCTTGATCGGGGCCAGCGGATCGCGGCCATAGCCCAGTAGTTCGGATTCCAGCAGCGGCTGTTCCGAGCCCAAAGTCGTCCGGGCGAAGGGCATCAACCGGAACCCACTGGCTGGCGGGGTGCCGTAAACTGTCTCAAACGCAAGCGCCATCTGCGCCCGCGCGCCTTGCGCACGTGCCATGGAGGTCTCCTATTTTTCCGGGTGTCAGGCCAAGGGGCCGGTGGTGGTGTAGTGCAGAACGACGGTTATCACCGCCGCCTTCAGCGCCGCCGCGCCCTCGACCGGCAGGTCGACAGAGGCCGGGGCCTCGGGCTCGACCCAATCGCAGAGCCCGTCCAGCGTCCGGTCGGCGTCCAGCGCTGTACCAATGGCGGCTATCAGGCTGTCGAAGGCGCTGGCCCGGCCGTTCGGAGCCTGGACGACCACCTCGAGCTCGGCCCGGTGCTCGTAGTGGTAGCGCAGCGGCGACAGCGTCACCTCCGGCTCACCGGGCTGGCCATCGCGCAGGATGATCAGCCCGGCCGCCGGAATCCGCTCGGGCAGAACCTCACCGCGCAATGTGATGGCGGGCAACGCCGAGAGCCGCGCATGCAGCTCGGCGAGGACGGTTTCAAAGGTGGTAGGCATTTGTTATTCCAAGACTGACGGCTTTGCCGACGGCTGCTCTAAGCCCAAAATGCATGATGCTGCGGGCTTGATGAATGTCCGCTAACCCGAACCAGATCAATTAATTTTATAAATTCGCGCTAACGTCGAGTTCCGCCTTGTAGAAAGTTATCGCGTGGTGATTATCTTACTGATAATATTTGAAGAGGCCTGTTTAATAG
>JBASBA010000322.1:0-6601 GCA_049650885.1 Alteraurantiacibacter sp.
ACAGGCTTTCGCATGGTTACGTTGATGAATTCTCCGGGCAATTCGTCGCGCGATCCTTTGGCCGATGCCGGTCTGGCGCATTTTTTCGAGCAACGCTTCACCGTCGATCCGGTCAAACGCTTCAAACCCTCCCCTGTGACTTACGATCAAGTCACCGACACATTGAGTGTTTCGCCGGATCAATGCCTGCTCGTCGCCGCGCATCTTTGGGATACGATCGGGGCACAGGCGATGGGTTGGAAAGCTGCGCTCGTGACACGGGGCATGAACGCTACAATACCCATCGACGGCGTGCCGCAACCGGATCTTGTCGTAAACGATATGACCGAACTGAGCCATCAACTGATCGAACGATTTGCGGGACGCTGATTATCGGCCGACCCTATCTTGCCGCGGAAATAGGCGACTCATCTCTTCTCACACGAACTGAAAAGATACTGTTATGAATATTCTGATCGCCGGGGCCACTGGTAATACCGGAACACGGCTTGCCCATCAATTGAACCAAAGTGGCCACTCCGTCATCGCGATGGTGCGCGGGTCTTCCGATCTGTCGAAACTGCCTGATGGCGTCGAAACGCGTCAAGCCGATTTGACGGACTTGTCGGATGATGTCTGCAAAAATGTCGATATCGTTGTTTTTGCGGCCGGTTCGGGTGGAGATACAAGTCCCAAAACGACCGATAAAGTCGATCGTGACGGAGCCAAGTCGCTCATCGACAGCGCGGCGAGACGGGGCGTGAAACGGTTTGTGATGCTGAGTTCCATCGGTGCCGGCGATCCCGATCCAAGTTCGGAGCTTGCGCATTATCTCCAGGCGAAACACGATGCCGACGAACATTTAATGGCTTCCGGCCTCGAATACGCCATCATTCGCCCGGTCGCCCTCACGGAGGAGGATGGCGAGCGCAAGATACGCTTGGGCGATGACGTCGATCCTAAGGGCAAGGCACATCGGGGAGACGTTGCTGCGGTTCTGGCGCAATCCACTACGGATAAGGCACGGGCTAATACGGTGCTGCGCATGGAAAGCATTGATTGAACCAAAATTTGTAGACCGCAACTGAAGCTAGGTCATCCGCATTGATCGTACCTCGTCAGATTTGCGCGAGTACATCGGCAACACTGTCGAAGGGGGACGCGGTCTACGACGCGCCCAGCAGTTAATCCAGATCCACTATTCAAACGGGAAAGTTCTTACTCATGACCGATACATCCATCCTCTTCGATCCGCTCCAAACTGGCGAACTGGCGCTTCCCAATCGGGTATTGATGGCGCCGCTTACGCGCAATCGCGCGCATAGCAACGGTGTGCCCAAAGCCATGGCGGAGACATATTATAGACAACGTGCCAGCGCCGGCCTAATCATCAGTGAAGCCACTCAGATCAGCGAGATGGGCAAAGGCTATCTCGATACGCCGGGCATTCATAATCAGGAACAGGCCGATGGATGGGCACGGATCGTGGATGCAGTTCACGCAGGCGGAGGGCGGATCGCCCTCCAGCTTTGGCATGTCGGGCGGATCAGCCACGTTTCGCTTCTACCGGGCGATGCACAGCCGGTTTCGTCTAGTGCCGTGCGGGCGGATGCGCAGACCTTTACCGCCGAAGGGTTTCAGGATTGCTCGGAACCCGTAGCGTTGAATCAGGACGGTATTGCGCAGACGCTGGACGATTTCGCCAATGCCGCTCAGTTCGCCAAAAAGGCCGGCTTCGATGCGGTCGAGGTTCACGCCGCGAACGGATACCTTCTCGACCAATTTCTTCAGGATGGTGTCAATCGACGCGAAGATGAATATGGCGGGTCGGCACAGAACCGGATGCGTCTGCTGCGCCAAGTGCTGGATCGGGTGTCCGATATTTTCGAACCGGCACGTGTCGGCGTTCGGCTTTCCCCCTTGGGCCAAGCCGCGGATATATCTGACAGTGATCCTGAGGCTCTTTTCGGGGAAGTTATCGATATGCTGTCAACGCACGGTCTGGCATATCTCCATTTCGTGGAAGGGTTCGTCGGAAACGACACATCGGATGCAGAGCGCGCTATGCTTGAGCGCTTACGGAAACGTTTCGATGGTCCCTATATCGGAAATGGCGGGTATGACGGCATGTCCGCCGCCGAAGCGATCGGCGCCGGGAAAGCCGATGCGATTTCGTTCGGTCGCCCGTTCATTGCCAATCCCGACCTTCCCGAACGGTTCCGCCAGGGCGCTGCGTTGAACGAACCCAACGAAGACACCTTCTATGGGGGCGATGAGAAGGGTTACACGGACTATCCCTTCCTGGACCGCTGAACCCCGCATTACCAATGGAACATGTCATAAAGGAGCTAAACGATATGGCCGAGGAGATCGACAAGCTAGGCGAATGGTTTAAAGCATTTGGAACAGTTTTCGCCTAGCGGACACTTTCAGTGGTGGCACCCAATGTTCGGTTGTTGGACTTGTCGAAAGGCGGAATACGCGACCAAATGATGGCGCTGGCGGACCACGAACGCGAGGTGGAAGCGGTCTTGAACGTGCATCTTTTTCAAGCTCTGCAGCGCGTGCTAATGGCCAGAGATTTTTTGGGTGCCGCGTTTTACGGCTCCTCGCGCAATGAATGTGTCGTTGCGGAGATTGCCTTCCATTCTAGGTTGAGGGATGCACTACCAAATGCTCCGAAAGCAGCTGCACAGTGTTGCGTCTGCACGGACCGGATCGCCACGTACCAGTCAGAGGCCCGAACACTAGTGGAATGGCCACTTTTCCCGATCTCGACCCGATTGACCCACTGTCCGCAATCGGCCCAAAGTGTGCCTTTCGTTGGTTATCTCAAAAAATTTCGAACATATCGACTTCACCTGTCGGTCTGACGACAAACACGGTGCCGTAATCCTGTTCCGTAAGCGGGGCGGGCGGCGTGTGTGCGCCGAACCGCGCGACCAGATCATGGACGGTGTTGCTGTGACCGACCACTAAGATCGCATCTGAAGCAGCAGCGGCATCGACCAATGCTTGTGGGTTGCGCGGATCATACACAGTGATCTCGATTCCCTTTCGCTTTGCGAGCGGAGCGGCAGTCTCCATGGCCCGGCGGGTCGCGGTGGCAAAAACAGCTGAGATACCTTTGTTCGCCAAAGCATCGCCAAGCCGCTGAGCGGCCGCAGCCCCCTCAGCACTTAGCGACGGGTCAGAGCCATCCAGCTTCTGCAAATGGCGGGTAATATAGATCGTTCTTTCTGCGATCAACGCTTCGGGCGCTGAGGTCAGAGGACGCGCTACACAAGCCTCAAGGATAAAGACCGCCAGCAGAATGACACCAAACGTTCTTCCCATGATTTTGCTCCTGTAGGGAACTGTTGTTACACCGCTGATATAGGTTGCAACCATGGACGCCAACCGGATTGCAAAGCACCACGTTCGCTCGCCAGACCATGACAAAGGAACCACTAATGACCGTCAGCCGATGCGGCACACGGGCCGACAATCCGTTGGTCTTCTATCGCCGAATATCCAGTTGACGACTTACTTTCCGAAGGCCGCTCAGTTCAATATGAACCGGCACTATTGCCAGCAAAGTCAGATTACTAAGACCAAACGGTTTAGGGTTTTCTGGTAACGACGCTTACACCCCTGTCCGTACCAGGTCGCGTCCAGCCATTGCGATAACGTTCAAACCAAGCAAGGATCGAGGAGGCCTTTGCCGCTGATTGCGAAGGTCGGGCAGCGAACCCGCCATGGCTCGCCCCCGGGACTTTGACGAGCGCGGTCGGAACGCCGCGCAAGCGCAACGCGGTGTAATATTGCTCGCTTTCGCTGACTGGCGTGCGGTAATCCTCGCTGCCGACTACCACGAGTGTCGGTGTTTCGACATCGCCAACGAGCGACAACGGAGACAGTCGCCAGTAGGTTTCAGGATCCTCCCACGGCTGCGAGCCGATCCAGTAGGGTCCGAAAAACGCCGGATTATCGGCGGTAAGCGCCTGAGTGGTCCAGTTGATTACAGGCTTCTGCGTTGCAGCCGCCTTAAAGCGGTTTGTCTTGCCGACGATCCAGCTTGTCAGTACGCCCCCGCCCGATCCACCGGTGACGAACAGCTGGTCGGGATCAGCAATGCCCACCGCGACGGCACGGTCGACAATGCTCATCAGGTCCAGATAATCGTTGCCTGGGTAGGCCTTGTCGATCTGGTTGGCGAAATCCTCGCCATAGCTGGTCGATCCACGCGGATTTGCGGAGAGCACGGCATAGCCGGCCGCGGCATATAGCTGATTATCAGTCGCAAAATGCGGGCCATAAGCGGCAAAGGGACCACCGTGAATTTCCAGGATGAGTGGCACACGCTGTCCATCTAGATAACTTGGCGGCAGCGTCAGCCATCCTTCGATCTCCAAGCCGTCATGGCTCGACGCAGTGGCAATGCGGCGGACTTCGCCTAACGTTTTCACGCTGCGAAGCGAGCTATTGAGGTCGGTCAGCATCCGCGGATCGCCACCGCGCGCCAACTGTACTTCGGCCGGCCGGGTTGCGGTGCCGCCGGTAAAAGCCACGGCGTCGTCATTGGAAACCGAGAAGCTGCCGCCGGTATAGGGTCGATCGGACCCTCCGCCTGACAGCCCTTCGACCACGTCGCGCACGCTCCCATTAAGCGTGATCCGTGCGACGCGGGTTTCCCCGCTAACATCGTACTGCGCGTAGATTGCGCGGCCGTCGGCATCCCATACGATCCCCGCAGGACTGAAGTCCCAATCGCCGGTAAGGTTCCGGATGTTCGATCCGTCACGATCCATGACGTAGAGATCGTCATTCTCATAGGCGCGGCGAGCGTCATCGAAGCCGAGATAGGCGATCAGCCGTCCGTCCGGTGAAACGACGGGCTGTCCGTCCGGCCCGTCGCGGTTGGTGAGCTGAGCAATCCCTCCGCTCGCCACGTCGAGCGCGTAAACCTCGCTCTCCACCGGATCGCTTTCCCAATCTGGCCGGCGGTTCGCACCGTAATAAAGAGTCGATCCATCGGGCGACCAGCTTAACGGGCCGCCATCATGGTAGCGACCATAGGTCAGCTGGCGCGGCGCTCCGCCCGTTGCGGGTATCAAAAATATCTTCTCGAACCCCGGCTCGATATAACCCTCGCCGTCGGCGCGATAGGTGAGCAGATCGCGAATTTCCAGCGGCTCCGCCCATTCCGCATCTTCGGGTTTTTGAGATGGCGCGGCGCCCAACTCCGGCCCTTCGTCTTTCACCAGCATGCTGTAGGCGATGGAACGTCCATCGGGCGACCAGACCGTGCTGGACGGGCTCGTAGGGAGACCCGTCAGGCGGACCGCTTCGCCCCCGTCCATCCAGCGCACCCAAAGTTGTGATCCGCCAGCCTCGGTCGAAACGTAGGAAAGGCGGTCCCCGGTCGGAGACCAGCGCGGACTGAAGGCATCGCCATTCCGGCCTGCCAACGGAATTTCGCTTCCGGAACGTGTATCGATGAGCCAGATCGAACTCACTGCCCGGTCCGACATGATATCGTTCGAACGCCGGACATATGCGATATAATTTCCGTCCGGGCTGATTTGAGGGTCCGACGCGATGGCCAGATCGAATAGGTCGGCACCGGTGAACCGGCGTTCCGGTCCGCTTCGCGCACTTCCGATAGCGGCGCCTGACGTTGTCGGGGCGGCTGTGTCCACTTCTGCCTCGGGCGATCGCTGATCTAAAGGCTCGGCACCCTGCTGCGCTTGAACCGGCGAAGTCTGCAATGCGAAGATGCTCGCTGCCAAAAGCGTTATAGTGCGGATCATTTCAGACTTTTCCTCCAATATGCGAGCAAGGGGTAGCTTAACGCTGGTTCGTTGTTCGAAGGATATAGGCATCTACCTGGCGTTCCAGCGTATCCAGCGGCAGCGCACCTTGGCCTAGGACGGCCTCGTGAAAGGCACGAATATCGAAACGCGGGCCTAGCTCACGTTCGGCGCGATCCCGCAATTCGGTGATCTTCAGTTGGCCGATCATATAGCTGGTCGCCTGGCCGGGATTGTTGATGTAACGATCGACTTCCTTCTTGATATCCCGCTCCGAATTGGGCGAATTGGTACGGAAGTAATCGATCGCCCGTTCGCGCGACCAGCGTTTGGAATGGATACCGGTATCGAGTACGAGGCGTGTCGCCCGCCACATTTGCAGGGACAGCATTCCGAACCGCTGCTCGGGCGTGGTATAAACCCCCATCTCGTCAGCCAGTCTCTCGGAATAAAGTCCCCAGCCTTCGCTATATGCGCTGTAGCCGCCGAATCGGCGAAATTTAGGTATGCTTTCCAGTTCCTGGGCACGGGCAATCTGAAAATGATGCCCAGGCGCGCCTTCATGTGCCGCGATAGCATCGGTCTGGATGCGGTTGACCTGGTTCATATCGGCCAGGTTGACATAAAAGATACCGGGCCGCGAACCATCCGGTGCAGGACGATTATAGAAAGCAACGGAGGCGGTATCCTGGCGGAAGGGTTCGACTGCACGGACTTCCAGTTGCGATTTTGGCAAACGCTCGAAATAGTCCGGTGCCTTGGCCATCACAGCGGCGACCAGCGTGCGCGCCTCGGCCAAATAACGCTCCCGCCCCGCTTCGGTATTCGAG
>JBASBA010000323.1:0-1859 GCA_049650885.1 Alteraurantiacibacter sp.
ATGCAATCAGCGATCCGGTGCCGACAAAGGCCCTGAGCGGTTTGTGTGCGGTGAACGCACGCGCCATGGTGATCGCGGTATGCATCACGAAGCGCGGAATGGATTTGAACAGGCGGCTTGGTCGAGCCGCAGCATGCGTTCGTACCGGAACCGTAGCGATTGCCATCCGCTTGCGACCGGCCTGGATCAACATGTCGGTGGTGTAGGAAAATTCGGTTGTGATATTGATCCGCTGCGCCGCATCCCGGCTGATTGCGCGAAAGCCGCTTACGGCATCGCAAACATGCGTACCGGCAAGATGTTGCACCACTGCGCTGCCAACGCGCTGCATCAGGCGCTTGAGCGGGGAAAAATGTGCGTTTTTCGAGACCCCGCGATCGCCGATAACAATGTCGGCCTGGCCGCGCAGGATCGGCGTCACCAGCGCTTCGATATCGCCCCCTTCGTATTGTCCGTCACCATCGGTGTTGACGATTATATCCGCCCCTTCGGCCAGCGCGCGGTCCACGCCGCTGCGAAACGCTGCCGCGAGGCCGCGATTGCGCCTGTGCGATACGACATGATGCACGCCCCACTGCCGCGCGACCTGCGCAGTTCCATCATCGCTGCCATCGTCGATTACAAGGTATTCCACCACATCAACGCCGCCAACGCGGCGGGGAAGGGCTGCCAGTGTGGTAGGCAGGGTCTCTGCCTCGTTAAGACAGGGTATCTGGATAATCAGCTTGGTCATTCGGCCCCCGGAATGCGCCTGTCGGGGCGCGCCATAGGGCTTTGTTAAGCATGACTGTTTAACACTCCGTAAACCCGCCTGACCCTGCGGATCAGCGCGGCGAGCGGGAAAGCGTTTGCCCGCGAGACCCGCATTACCTAAGCGGATTTCAGCGAAACGGGAGCCGCGAAGATATGCAACAATCTGATCGGGCAGGGCTGCTTTTCGCGCTGGCCGGATTTTGCGCGCTCACCATCGGTGACGCTATCGTGAAGGGCATCGACGGGGCCTGGGCGCCCACTGCGATTGCCGCATGGCGATACGGGCTGGGTGCTATCGGCCTCACTGCGCTGCTGGTGATGAGGCAGGGGCTGGAGCCGCTCCGCAATATTCCGCGGCCAGGGATGCAATTGCTGCGCGGGGCAGGAGTGGCAATCGCCACGATCTGCTTTTTCGCCAGCGTCTGGCTGATGCCGCTGACAGAGGCGATTGCGCTGGCTTTTACCCAGCCGATCTTCACCGCAATTCTTGCGGCGATATTCCTCGGTGAGAAATTGCGCTGGCAAACTATCGCTGCAACCCTTGTGGCATTTGTGGGCGTGCTGATCGTGCTGCGTCCCAATCTCTCCGCAATCGGGCCTGGCGCGTTGCTGCCGCTGTTCGCTGCGTTTGGCATGGCGATCCTTGTCACCGCCAATCGCGCAGTTGCGGGGAAGGGGAGTGCGCTTGCGATGCAGGCCTATGTCGCTATCTTCGCAACTGCCACGCTGGTGCCCGCAATGGTGATGGGACACATTAGCGGCTTGGCAGAATTGCAGGTTGAATGGCCCGCATGGCATATCTGGTCGCGTGTCGCGATTATCGCCGTCACCGCCAGCGCGGCCCACTGGCTTATCTATCTGGGTACAGAGCGGGCAGGTGCCGCGACGGTTGCCCCGATGACCTATGGGCAACTGATCGCGGCAACCTTGCTGGGCTACATTTTCTTTGACGAATTGCCTGATCTCACCGCTATGATGGGCGCCGTCCTCATTATCATTTCCGGGCTGTGGCTGTGGTATGAAGGCCGCAATCGCCGCGGCGCAAAGGTCCCTGCCTGAACCGCACTTTCTCTATTGCCACCCTCTAATCCTGCATTGTGCAACAC
>JBASBA010000324.1:0-8730 GCA_049650885.1 Alteraurantiacibacter sp.
GTCCTGCTGATCGACAATGGCGATGGCACGACGCAAGCCCTTGTTGCGGCCGAATTTCCCGACGTCAGCATCGTCCCATCTATCGGCAATGTTGGATTTGCCGCTGGAAACAACCGGTTGGCGGAGCGTGCGACCGGACGATATCTGCTGCTGCTGAACCCTGATCTGGAAATGAATCCCGGCGCGCTGGATACCTTGGTGGAGGCCGCTGGAAGATACTGCGATGCCGTGGCCTGGGGCGGTGTGACCCTGGATCGCTCTGGCGAGCCGGACTCCGGGAACCGGCTCCAGATACCCTCGCTGGGGGAACTGGGCAGTCGCGTATTCGGAAAATCAATTGCCAACGTCGGGGCCGCGCAGGGAATAGAAACCGATGCGCTTGCGCCTGCGCTTTGCGGCGGTTTCGTCTTGATCGATCGCGATGCGTGGGACGCGATGCAAGGGCTGGATAGCGCCTTTTTCCTGTATGGCGAGGAGGTGGATTTCTTCCACAGGCTGGCCCTGCGCGGCGATACCTTCTGGCGCATTGCGGACGCGCGAGGGTTCCATGATGTTGGCCACGGTGAAGCGCTTTCGGGCACGCGGTTGCTGTATCAGGCGGCTGGCATGATGCAATTTGCCCGCCAACACTGGAACTTCGTTGAGCGTGGTCTGGCCTTCATCTTCATTTGGGTAACAGCAATCCAACGCTATCTAGCGGGACGGATTTTCGGGAGAATGAGCCCCAAGCTTGCCAAATTCGGGGAATGCTACAGGCCAATCGCCCTTCGGCCCGGAGATTGGAGGCATGGCTATGAGCCGAAACGCGGATTGCTGAGCAAGCTGGAAAAGCGCCGGGCCGCGTCTAACTGACGCATCGCCTGTGTAACGCCCTAACCTCCGGACACGCTACTGTGCAGGAGTGATTGGTTGTCCGGGCCTAACGGGCTGCCCATGTCGGGGCGCTTGAAAGGATCGGTTCTGTGTAGGCGTTGCCGCTGGGGCCTGGATATTTTGCACCACATCCGGCTGGTAACGGCCGAAATTCACGGCAATCCCCAGCAGCATCGAAAACCAGACCAGCACGCTAAGCCAGAGCGACACCGAAAGCGCGCCCAGCGAAAATACGGCAAGCGAAATCGCCACACCGCGCAACAGCCGTCTGTCCTGCAGCGGCACCTTGTTAGACTTTACCGCGGTCGAAACGATTCCGACAAACGTCGCCAGCCCGAGCATTACAAGCACTGGTATTCCAAAGCGCAGGGCCATGATCAGCCAGAAGTGATCGAAGGAACCGGAATACATCCAGACCGGACGATCCCAGTCGTCATACCCGATACCGAACCAGGGATTACGAGCTATGTTTTCCGAGCCGAAGCGGATGATGAGCACGCGGTTGTAGGCGGTGGCGGTGTTAAGGGACGCGTAGCGTACCAGCAGGGCGTAGAAGCCCGTGTTGCTGGTCAACTCGACGGCGGTATACATGATCGCCGAGAAGAAAAGCAGCATCCGCCACTTCAAATTTTCTATCTTTTCTACCATCCAGTCGAAGAACCAGAGGGACGTCCCTGCCACCAAGCCCAGAAGGGCAGCGGAGCTCATCGTGAAAAACGCAATCGCTGCCGAAATTATGCCGATGACTTTGGGCCAGCCACGGATACCCGACGCCAGGTAAAGCGGAAGCAGGCTAGCCAGAAAAATCCCGGCGAGGATGGGGTGGGGAAAAGACGCTGCGCCGCGAAGAAAACCAAGGCGCGTATCGTCGGGGAGCCTCATGGGTACACCAGTCATACTGGACGCAAGCGGCTGCAGGAAGCGGACATGCGTAACCGCCTCTTGCAGGACTATGAAGGCTGTCACGCCAATCCCGGGGGCAATCAGGATCAGGAATATGCGAAGGTCGCGGGGCGATCGAATGGCAACGCGCGCCATGAAATAAGCCAGCGTTATATCCACGAAATGCGCACCGAACTGGATGAAGCCGGTCGCGATGGAGCCACTGGTCTGGTAGGATGCCAGCAGGATCCAGACAGCGGACCCCACCACCAGCAGGTCAACCCAGGTGAACCGCAGCCAGCCTTTCAGCCCGCTGGTCAGGAAGTACAGCGACATCGCGATCAGGTACGCGCGGTACGCCGGCACAAGAATGCCACCGACACGCGGATGAAATTGCTCTGGCAGCAGCAAAAGATAAAAAAGAATGGTTGCCAGAACCAGCGGCAACATGGGGCGCTTCTGGCTGTTCGGTGCATACGCCAGTGGCGCGCGGTCGACTGGCTGTGCGGTTTCCACGCCAGCGCCGATAGCTGATCCTGGTGTTAGAAAGAAGTGGTAAATTCAGCGCAATATGCACGCAAGCGAGACTTTCGCGCGATCTCATCGGGACAAGCCAATGGGAAAAAGCTTTCCTACAGTATGCCGTAAACGATCTGTCGCCTCCACCAACCCAAACAACGAGGTGACAAATGACTTACGACCCTTTCAGCGCAACTGGCGACAGCGTAATTGCACCATCGCGGTTTACCTTTGCCGTGGTGCCTGATGACATTGCCAAACTCGACGCTGTTACGAAGGCGATCTACGTCGGTATCGGGGGAGACGTGGTGGTGCGATCCATTGATGCAGATGCCGACGTCACCTTTCGCAATGTGCAGGCCGGTACGATACTGGACGTGCGATGCGCGCATGTGCGTGCGACCGGCACCACCGCAGCAGGCATAGTGGGGCTGGCTTGATGGGAGGGTTTGGCTTTGGTTTTGGCAGCACTGCAGGAGGCAGGCAAAACTTCGGCAGTCAACCATCTGCACTGGAAGTAACCTCATATGGCGCGCTCTCGCGAAACGCCGAAGGGGCGGGTATCGAGACAGGCGCAAGCGCAATTCTGGCTGGCGATCCTAACCGGCACTGGCAGATTACCGATGGCATGCTGCACCCCACCGCCGCCGGTGACGCGGCCGAACTTAATGCAGGGCCTTATCTGCTGACGCTGGATAGCGAAAATCGGTTGATTTCGATCATTGCCGATAGCTGGGATGTGTCCACCGATGAGGAATGGGCTGCTATCATGGCACAACCTGCCGAGACATTGGCCGGGAAGACAGTTCGCATCCGCGGAAATTCCATTTCTTCTGTTGTCATCGACGACAGGGACATGACGGCGCACAGTGCGAAAATGGTTATCACGGCAGTCGATAGCGAGGCTTCGCTGGAAGCGGTCAACCTGTTGGGCACGACGCGCGGAATTCAGTTTGTCGGCATGAAATTCCAGATGCTGGGCTGGCCCTGCAACCAACCCAGCCTCGTTAGTTTCGGCACCGGCACTTTTGGGACTATCGAATTCATCGGATGCAAGTTCCGGCACGGTTACGGCCCGCAACTGGTGGACTTCGATACCTCGGCCCAGCTGCCCGAATACGCGCGCGTTGATCACATCCGCACGGCGACCTCCTCAAGCCAGACGTATCAATTGGACTGGCTCGATCCGGCTGCCGCAGGCGGGATCATCGAATTCTTCAATCGCGGCAGTGAAACGGTTCATGTCGCCGTGGGCGATGCCGACGTGAGGGCGGGTTTAGGTGATCTGGCAGTCCCATCCGGGGGTTATTGCCGTATCAAGAACCTTGTTCCCGAGCGCGACACGTGTTTCGCAATTGTCACCGCCGCTGGCTCAACCGAAGTGAATGCGCGGGCAGAAATTGGCCTGCACAATTACATGGCCAGTGGTTTCTTCACCACCGGGTCTGCCGATATCGAAGATATCGCCATTGTCGATTGTAAATTCAGGGATCTAAATAACGCTGCGAAGGGGCTGGGTGCTCCGCAAGATGCCCTGATTATGGATAATGATTTTTACCGGATTTATGGCGATCTCATATCCCTGTCATCCGTTCCGGGTGGGCAGACGCGAATCCTTCGCAACCTGGAGTGCATTCCTGCCGCACGCTCTGGCATACGGGAGGATTTGAACGGCGATGCGGGCGATCCGCATGGCGACATCGTGCAAATGTTCGGCAATGGAACCGGTACCATCGAAAACGTCTTCTACGCCGGCAATCGCGCTCGCGTGGGTGCGCTGCGTCCTGATGTTATCAGCCAGTCCCTGTTTCTGTCCGATAATGATTGCGATCCATCCTACGGCGATGTCTACGTTATCTCATCCACCCATATCGGGGGCAATTCCAACGCTCTTAATGCGGGAGAGGAAGATTTCCCGATCCGGAACTTCATGGTCTACGGTGCCACGGTTCTCAATCACCGCGATGTGACCGATATCACCCCGTCTGTGAGACTGATGTGCGAAGATGCCGGCATGGCCTATGTCGGCCAGTCCATCGCCCCGCGCTTCGTTGCCCAATCCATCGATTTCGAGCGGGATGGCAATCTGGCATTGGGGGACATAAGCGATCCCGCTTCCATCTTCCCCAACCTGACAGATCTTGCCTCGGCCAGAACCCGGCAGGAAATCGACACGGCGCTGGCAACCTCCGGTCTGGGCAGCGGCCTTGGCGCGTCAGCGACCGTCGATGCTATCGACTGGAGCACGAGCGATCCCGATGCCGTGATACGTTGGGAGAACATCCCCAGCGGTGCGCATTGGAACACCGTTGAAGAGCTGGAAACTGCCACGCTCACGCAGCTACCTTTGCGCAAGATCCTGAATCGACGCCCAAGCCAGCCGGTGGTGCCCGAGCCGGGAACCGAATGGTGCAGTGTCGATGTGGATGGCGTGACCCAGGTGCAGCCCTGGACAGCGGGCGAGGGAACTATCGAACCGGGCCAGTCCATCCAGATCAGGCGCATGTCCTCTGCAAACCCTACGGACGCGGTAGTGGCAGGAATCGCGATCAACGGTTTCATGCAGTCGGTCAGGTTGAAAACGAAAATGGCACAGCCGGTAAATTACCTCGTGACCGGCACCTCGCCGGGCTACTTTGTCGATCCGGTCAAAGTGCCCGGCAACACCTCTCGCATCACGTTTCGCGGGAAGTTCAACTTTCCTGAAATCACCAACACGATGAAGCCATTTCTGCAGGTTTCGACAGCCTGCGACTTGCAGGGCAGGGCGGATGGATCGGCCATCGTCACGGTGGAAGATGGCACCGGCGCACCGGTAATTGTGAATGAGGAAGTGCTTCCCGCTGGCTCCCTGCAGCCCGGCATATGGCTGGACCTTACCTTCGACGTCGATCACGTGGCCGCGGAAATCCGCATCACGGTAAATACACAAACGACGGTGATGCCCTTTACCGTGCCGGGTAACGGTGTGTTCCAGAGTAATCGGCAAGTTGCGTTTCTTGCCAATTCGTCAGGCGGCAACGCTATACCGCAGGGGACCAAGGTTGCAGACCTGTCGGTAGACTTCAACGGAGTGCGGCATAAGTCCATTGCCAATGATCCCGCCACTGCAAACGTTGATCTCTGGCATGAGGGGGCAGCTTTGCAAGGCTCCCCCTGACGCCGGTCGCTATCACAGCCAGCCACCGTCTGCTCATTCCGGGCGAAGCGCGATAATGTTCTCGCGCTTCGCCCGGAATTGGGCCAAGCGATCCCCATGCAAGGGCAGGTTCCCGAAGAAGGCGGTAAAGGTAACGCCGCGCCACGACTGGTGGCCGTGCTGCTCCAACGGATCGGCCATCTGGTACCGCAGATGACATCGCTCGCCGTGCGCGCGGTGGCTGTTCTTGCGGGACTTGCTGTCACATACCTCATCGGCAATCGGTTCGGCGCGGCAGCCACCGGACAATATGCCCTGATTACGCAAACCGCCACCATGTTTGCGGCCGCAGGACTGCTGGGGCTGGATGTAAGCGTGGTGCGCCATCTGGCGAAGTCCATCGCCAGCAAGACGCCACTTGCGATGGGCTTGCTGTTGCGGGTGCTGGGCGCGGGTTTCGGCATGATGGCAATCGTCGTGATTGCCCTTTACCTGGGCGGCAAGACATTCTGGACACCGCTTTTCGGCGATGTTGTAACGATAGACCTGTTGCTGGTTCTGGCGCTGATGGTGATCGGACGCGGCGGGGCCAATTTGCTTAGCGGCCTGCTTCGCGCGCAACACCGTTTCGCCCTGGCGGTAGCTGTTGCCGCGCTCGTCGTGCCGCTTGCCGTCTCCGTGGCGCTTTTTGCGGGTTGGGCAGACGATGTCGATGGCGCACTGTGGGTTGCGGTGGCCGGGGGCTACGCTGCGGTTCTGCTGGGCTTGTTCTTCACGATCAAAGGTGCGGCTTGGAAAGGCCCGACAGTCAACGTGCCGATGCGTGCGATCATGACATCATCGCTACCGTTGTGGGGCGCAGGCATGGCCCATGTGCTGGGCGAGTGGTATGGCCTGGCCGTTGCTGCCAGAATGCTTGGCGCGGCCGATGCCGGTCTTTATCGGGTCAGCTTTCAGGCGGCATCGATGCTGCTGCTCACATCCTCCACACTGTTGGCGGTTTATGCTGCGCAAATCAGCACGGCCTTTCACGCGCAAGACCGGGAAAAGGTCGCGCGCCTTGCCCGATCCGCCGTCCGTCTGAGCACGGCGCTGGGCATTCCGCTTGCGCTGATACTGCTTTTCGGAGGCAAATTTCTGCTCGGGCAGATCGGGGAAGAGTTCGTGGCGGCCTTACCTGTCCTTTTCGTGATGGTTGGCGGACAACTCGTCATCGCGATGACCGGTCCATCAGGACTGGTAGTGGCGATGTCTGGAAACGAACGGGTTAACCTGGCGATTTCGCTATCGGGAACCGTCGCCACATTGCTCATCGCGCCGCTGGCCGCCTATTGGGGCGGATTGCTGGCATTGTCCGTCTGCATCGTCGCCGTCATGATCATACGCAACCTCTACGCTTACTCTTACGTAAAGCGGAAGCTTGGTATCAACATCTGGGCCGGCACCGCTATCGCCCGGAACTGAAACGGGTGGCGGCTATTGTTGCGCGCCGCGATTGCGAACCAGGCGGCGCAAGGTGCCAAGGAAGCTGTGCAGGCCGCCTTTTACGCCAAGCTTGCGGGCATTTTGCGCCAGATGAAGACCCTTGAAGCGCGGTCTGCGCATGCCAATTAATGCCATGGCGGCAAGCCGTGATGGCACGAGGCCTTTTCGCTTGGCCTGGAACTGCTGCATCCTGCCAATCTCGCCAAGGGTGACAGGCTCTGTAGTCATCGCCCCGCTGGCGATTGCTTGCTCGACAAGTGCCTCACCCTTTTTCGTGCGGGTCAGTACGATGCTGCGGCCCTCCGCCTCGTCAAAAAGGGGATTGCCCGCCGCGTCGCAATGCCAGCCATCCGCGCATACGATGTCTGCAAATTCGCCGATCCCGTCAGGGCATATCTTGCAGCGGAATTGTAAGTGCCGGTTGAGGATCTTGCCCCAGCTGGTGTCGTAATCCATCGCGAATTCGGTGCCATCGCGAAGCCGCGCCGTGGCAAATCCGGGCCAGCCATCGCCGCGATAGCGAAAGCTCGTCACGTCCTCTTCATTCTTCACGCCCAGCTCTGAAAGCAGAGCGGAGGTGCCGCGATAGCTGGGCACGCCGGCACACATGAATGCCAGCATGAAAGGCACTTTTTGATCGACGCGCGGATCATGGCGGGAAAGCTGCCTTAATCCGGCGACATCGCAAGGCTTGCCCACAAAGGCGAACCGGCCTTCACCATCCAGCCGCTCGCCAATACTCTCCAGCGGGGAGGATGGCGCGTATCGCGATCCTGCGGCTTGAAAGACATCGCTGCGTCCGGTGCTCAGCGCCACTGCATTGCGCACAGGCGAGGTGGGGGACACCACCGTTTGCACCACATAGTCGATCTGTCCGGTTTCCAGGAGATGGATGAGGATCGTGGACAATCCCGCGCCCGAAGATCCTTTGCGGCGCAATTCGGGGTCGCTACTCCAGCCCAGACGCGATGCAATAACCGGGCCCCATGCGGGATCGTATGGTGCTTCGAAGGACGATGGATCATGGCGGATGTTCGCGCCGGGGCAGACTTCGTCGACAAGCCTGGCTTGCTGCGCGGGCACCGGGCCAGCCGTAACGGGGCGGCGATATCCCTCGGGCGAAAGCTCCATCGTGATGGCGGGCTTGCTCGCATCGCTCAGACCCGCACAAAGCCCACAGCCTGAACAAAGCCCGTTTTGCTTGATCGTCTCGATATCAAGCATGAATCTTGGCCAGTCCCGCCATGGTTTGATCGAGGAAATCCTCGTAACTCACCAGGCGACGTTTCGCCTCGGCGAATGCTTGCGCTGCTTCTGTCTGCATCGCAGGCCATTCCACCAGCGACCGCTCCAGCTGTTCGATCGCTGCATCGGTGGATATCCGGGTCATGTCGGCATTGCGGGCGTAGCCTAGCGATTCGAACAGCCCGTTGAACTTCCTGCTGTAACCCAAGGGCAGCACGGCCGTTTCGGATGAAAGTGCGGCAATCGTTGCATGCATGCGGCTGCCCATGAACAAATCGAGCGCGGCGATATAGGTTTTCGCGGCAGACGGGCTGGCGAAGCGATCCGGCAGATGCACTTCGGGAAAACGCTCCTTCAGTTGCAGGGCAAGGGTGTAATCATCCTCGTAATGGCCATCCAGATCGATCTGCGCATCGGGAGAAGCGATCACATGCGGTACGAGGTGCACCTCGTATTTCGGATCGGTGGTCAGCCGCTGCATGATCCGCTCGATCAATTCGGGGTAATCCACCGTCAGGCGAATGTTCTTATGCGGCGATCTTTCCAGGCTGTAGAGCAGCGCAGAAAAGTTCACGCCAACCTTGATC
>JBASBA010000325.1:0-3391 GCA_049650885.1 Alteraurantiacibacter sp.
CTAACGACCCAATTGCGGATATATCATTGGCCGAGGCACATTTCCAGACCCAGTCATTCGAACGTGGAGATACCAGACGCCAATGCCGCGCGGAACTTTTGTAGTATTTAAATGACACCGGAACCCCGCATGCTCGATTGAGATCGGTAGCCATGCCGCTCATGACAATCCCGCATAATCATGTGGTCCTTGCGAATGACGCTGATGAGTCGTATTCGGCGGGAAGGAGTAAAGACCAAGGAAGCGAACCGATGCAATATTCGACACGATTGATGGCGATGGCCAGCTCTGTCGCGTTGCTATCGGCCTGTTCTTCCGAACCGGACGGCACTGAAAACGTAGCTTCGGGTGGTGACAGCAGTGAAGCGCAACAGCTCTTCGCAGCTTTCATGGCCGAAGAAGGTGAGAATATCGAGCAGTGCTTTGCCGAGATGCCCGAAATGGAAACCGGTGTTTCCGGCGGCGACATGGTTGGCGCTGACAATAACGCTGAAACGCCGCCCACTCGCGTCATCATGGCAATTGATGCATCCGGTTCAATGGCAGGCAGGTTCGGCGGCCAAACCAAAATGTCTGCAGCGAAGAGTTCTGCCCAAAACTTCTTGGCTCGCCTGCCAGACTCCGTGGATGTTGGGCTCTTGGCTTTTGGTCACAGGGGCAGCAACGACGAGGCAGGAAAAATGGCCAGTTGCGCGGCAGTGGAAACGATATTTCCTCTGGGCCAGGCGAACGGTTCCGAACTGCGCGCCAGCCTCGACCGATTCCGGGCAACGGGCTGGACGCCTCTTGCATCCGCCATTCGCACTGCCGGAGCCAGTTTTTCTTCCGCCGAAGATCCTGGCACGCAAGTGGTTTATGTCGTCAGTGACGGCGAGGAAACCTGCGGCGGCGATCCGGTGGCGGCGGCCCGCTCGCTTCATGAAGGCGGCATTCGGGCTATCGTGAACGTAATCGGTTTTGATCTGGCGGAGCGCGACAGGGAGCAGTTGAGGGCGGTGGCTTCCGCAGGGGGCGGGACTTTTGTCGAAGTCGGCAATTCCGATGAAATGCAACGTTTGTTCGAGAGATTGAGGGCAAGGACTGCTAATGCCAGCACTATGGCCCGGAACGCGGCACAGACAGGTAGCGCAATAGCACGGAACACTGCGCGCACTGGTAGCTCCGTCGCTCGAATGAAAGCATGCGTTGGGAGTGGCGTTGCGCGCGAAAGAAGCGGTTTTTATGGCTGGGCAAGAGATCGGGAGCTGCAATCGAGCCTTCGCGAGGAGGTCTCGTCGATGCTCCGGCGGCAACATGACGAATTCAAGAGCCGTGCGAACAGGATTCAAGATCGTGTTGAGGCAGAACGCGACGCTGCCAACGAAATCCAGCGACAGGACAGAGAGCAGACGCGCAGCCGCTATGACGAAGCGCGAGAGAGCCTGAACTGAATGCGAGTTAAGGTTGAAAATCTTCCTGCGCGATAGCGTATCGAACACTGGGGTGTCGGCCTGCATTTAACTCCCCACGACGCGCTACTTTGGGTTGACCAGAAATGCTGTATGTTCTCTTGATCACCCCCGTTCCACTGTCTCCCGACATGCTGGCCCGTGTTTCAGAGCTTACCGGGATGGTATTGCGTATCGATCCGGTGGACGGGACGTTCCATCTCGACATGACCAGCCCCACGCGTCAAATCAGAATCGAGCCGCTGGGTTCCGAACTCAGCGATTGGAATGACGAACCCGGCAAATTGCAGACGCTGAAAGCGTTGGGCCCGCTAACGCAGGTCTATGCAGTGCACTATAAAATCGCCGACCGGTTGCGCCGAACCTTGACGGCGTTGGCAAATCTTACCGAATATATTCTGGATGATGACCACGATCTTTTCGTGACTTCGCAGGAATTTGTCGCCCTTAGCGCAGACAACCCAATGGGCGACAAATGGTGGATCGGAGGCATACACAACACCCGGTCGTAGCCGATCTATAGCGTCGAAAGTGCCGCCCTTTTCACGAGGTTTTTTCCGCAATGCGGATAGTCTGCTTACCACCCCTCATCAGACACTTGCCCACGGAGGCGACCGGCCTGGGAGCGGACCAGCAGCTTAGCGATTGTTGAAGCCGAAAGCCGCCTGTCGGCTAACGACGCGATTGCGGACTCTGCGGTGGAAATCGCGGTCTTAGGGAAGTTCCGCGACTCTTCAGCTCTGCTTGAGCGTTTGGCAGTTCAGTCGGGGGCAGTGAAGGTGCTTGATGACTGCGGATCGATAGACACCGTCTCAATTCGCAAAGTAAGCCGGTCACCTGCTTCTACGCCTCGCTGTTCTCCCTCGGTCGCCGTGCACACGCCGTGAAAGAATGCGTAATTGCGGAGTTCAACAGACTCTTGGTCGGCAACCATGCGACGAACCAAAAAATTATCTGGGTCAATCCATAATTCGACGCTGCCAGCATCTGCCGGAGTCACACGCAGAACAATGAAATTCTCGTCATTTCGCATCTGTTCGCCTGCCAGCTGAAAATCAGCCGGAAAGCGGTCGGGCAAAAAGTAAGCGTGTGAGCTGATATACGCATCTCGCCGCTGCCTACGAACGGTTTCAACACTGCTGTCGGTTGTCACATCGCCATTCTGCCCGACCGACCAGAAACCTTCGCCATCAAATCCGACATGTCGCAACTGCACCTCGCCAGCGTAGGCCCTAGATGCGGTCGCTAGGATGTGCATCTCACTCCATGACTCGTAGGAGGCTTCCAGTCCGTTTGGTAACTCTACCTGGCCAGTCTCATGCCAACCCTCCACACGGTCCCATGCATCGCCACCGCAAGCGTTGCGCATTTAAGCAAGGATTACTTGCTCACTTTCGCCAATTATATTGTGCTTAGTGACATGCGCACATCCCGACACCGCCAATGTGGCTGACAGGAGCATAAGACAAGTTCTCGCCATCGGTGAATCCCTCGGAGTAGCCTGCAGTATAGCTACGCCAAGCCCTCAACCTTGTCATCTGGCCTAATTAAAATCGGTTCATCGGTGCGTCCGCTTTCCACCCCAAATTCGGACACTTGAACCTGCTTCCGAAGGGCCCAGCAGCGGACAGGCCCCATTCGTTAAAACCTGCCTGAAAGCGGTCCAGCCGCCAACGACCCCCTTGCTGACGTTAAAGGAACATTGACGATCCCACGCATAGTCTTTTTCTATGCAGGAGCACGTGTTTCATGTTCGCCAAATTATCAGATTGGCCATTCTCTGCCTGACTTTGGCATCATGCGGAACCAGCCATGACGTGCCTGACTACCGCTATCGCCTGACGGTGAAGGTCGAGACGCCTGAGGGCTTGCGCACCGGCTCCAGCGTCATCGAGGTGCAGCAATCGCTTGGCCGCTCGGCCATGAATCCTGCTGGCCAGAGG
>JBASBA010000326.1:0-4444 GCA_049650885.1 Alteraurantiacibacter sp.
ACCTGATGCTGGACGGTACGAAGGCCGTTGCAGAAGGCATCGTCTACACCGCGCTCGACACTGTCGAAAGCCGTGCCAAGACCGATCCCGTGCAGGTGTTCCACGAGGCATTGACCAATGTCAGCCCGTCTGTGGAAGTGCGCAGCCGCCGTGTTGGTGGTGCTACGTATCAGGTGCCGGTTGAGGTTCGTCCCGAGCGTGCTCAGGCGCTGGCCATTCGCTGGCTGATCGGTGCCGCCCGCGGCCGTGCGGAAACCACCATGAGCGCACGCCTTTCGGCAGAGCTGATGGATGCCGCCAACAACCGCGGCAATGCCGTGAAGAAGCGTGAAGATACGCACCGCATGGCGGACGCGAACCGCGCCTTCAGCCACTACCGCTGGTAAGCCGAGGCAACTTTGGGGCCGGGAGAGTGTCTCCCGGTCTTCAAGTTGTAACGCACGACACTATATTGGGGGCTCGCCCGCACGCTCCCCCGCAAAGTTGAGGAAACCACCATGGCACGTAGCCATCCGCTAGAACGCTATCGCAATATCGGTATCATGGCGCATATCGACGCCGGCAAGACCACGACCACAGAGCGCATTCTGTATTACACCGGCAAATCCTACAAGATTGGCGAAGTGCACGATGGCGCTGCGACCATGGACTGGATGGAGCAGGAGCAGGAGCGCGGCATCACGATCACGTCTGCTGCGACGACATGTTTCTGGAACCCGGAAGATCCATCCATGGATCCCAAGGGCGATCCCGTAGAACTGCGCAAGACGCCGGAACATCGCATCAATATCATCGATACGCCCGGACACGTGGACTTCACCATCGAGGTCGAACGCTCCTTGCGCGTACTGGATGGCGCGGTCGCCTGCTTCGACGGCGTTGCCGGTGTGGAACCGCAGTCCGAAACCGTATGGCGCCAGGCCGACAAGTACAAAGTCCCCCGCATGTGCTTCATCAACAAGCTGGACCGCACAGGCGCCGACTTCAAATACTGCGTCCAGTCGATCATCGATCGACTCGGTGCGAAGCCTGCCGTGCTGTATCTTCCGATCGGTATCGAAGCTAATCTTACAGGTCTCGTCGACTTGGTGAACGAGCGTTCGATCACCTGGAAGAACGAAGATCTTGGTGCGGAATACATCTACGGTGACGTTCCCGCCGATATGGCGGACGAGGTTGCCCAGTATCGCGAGCAGCTTATCGAACTCGTCGTCGAGCAGGACGATGATGTGATGGAAGCCTATCTCGAAGGCGACATGCCCGATGCAAAGACACTGAAATCCCTTATCCGCAAGGGTACGCTGAACCAGAGTTTCGTGCCTGTCGTCTGCGGCTCGGCTTTCAAGAACAAGGGTGTGCAACCCCTTCTCGACGCTGTCGTCGATTACATGCCGAGCCCGCTCGACGTGCCTGCGATCCGCGGTGTTTTGCCGAACTCTGAAGAAGAGGCGAAGCGCGTATCCAGCGATGAAGCACCTTTCGCAGCTCTCGCCTTCAAGGTGATGAATGATCCGTTTGTCGGCTCGCTGACATTCACGCGCATTTATTCCGGCAAGCTGGAAAAGGGCACAGTCCTGAACTCCGTAAAGGAGAAGAAGGAGAAGATCGGCCGTATTCTGGAAATGCACTCGAATGACCGTAAGGACATCGAGGAGGCATTCGCAGGTGACATCGTCGCGCTTGCCGGGATGAAGGCTACGACAACGGGCGATACGCTTTGTGATTCCGCTCATCCGATCATTCTCGAGCGCATGGAATTCCCCGATCCGGTTATCGAACTGTCGGTTGAACCAAAGACCAAGGCTGACCAGGAAAAGATGGGCGTTGCCCTAAATCGCCTGGCTGCCGAGGATCCCTCGTTCCGCGTTTCAACCGATCATGAATCGGGCCAGACGATCATCAAGGGTATGGGCGAGCTTCATCTCGACATTCTCGTCGATCGCATGAAGCGCGAGTTCAAGGTCGAGGCCAACGTTGGTGCGCCACAGGTGGCATACCGCGAATCGCTCGCCCGCGAAGTCGAGGTGACCTACACCCACAAGAAGCAGTCGGGTGGTTCGGGCCAGTTTGGTGAGGCGAAGGTTCGCGTGATCCCCGGTGAACGTGGTCAGGGCGTCATTTTCGAGGACAACATCAAGGGCGGTAACATCCCCCGCGAGTACATTCCTTCCGTTGAGAAGGGCATGCGCGAGCAGGCGGAGAGTGGCTACCTAGTGGGCTTCCCGATCATCGATTTTACCATCGAACTGATTGACGGTAAGTACCATGATGTCGACTCTAGCACTGTGGCTTTTGAAATCACCGGCCGCGGCGCAATGCGAGAAGCTGCCGAGCGTTCGGGCATCAAGTTGCTCGAGCCTGTCATGAAGGTTGAAGTAGTGACACCTGAAGACTTCATGGGTGATGTGATCGGCGATCTGAACTCGCGCCGTGGCCAGATCCAGGGCACCGACAGCCGTGGTAACGCACAAGTAGTGGACGCGCATGTACCGCTGGCCAACATGTTTGGCTACGTGAACGAGCTTCGCTCTTTCACGCAGGGCCGGGCCCAATACAGCATGCAGTTCAGTCACTATGACGAAGTGCCGTCAAACGTGGCGCAGGAGATTAAGGAGAAGCTTGCTTAAGGTAAGGCAAGCGTCTAGGGGCGGCGCCTGATTAAATCGGGTGCCGCTTCCTCTCCCGGTAAAGTTCAAATTTTTGACTAACAGAGGTTATTAGAAAAATGGCGAAGGAAAAATTCCAACGTAACAAGCCGCATTGCAACGTCGGCACCATTGGTCACGTTGACCACGGCAAGACCACGCTTACGGCTGCGATCACTAAGGTGATGGCTGAAACCTATGGCGGTGCAGCGGTTGATTTCGCAAACATCGACAAGGCTCCCGAAGAGCGCGAGCGCGGCATCACCATTTCGACAGCCCACGTCGAGTATGAGACCGAAGCGCGTCACTACGCACACGTCGATTGCCCGGGCCACGCCGACTATGTGAAGAACATGATCACCGGTGCGGCACAGATGGATGGCGCTATTCTGGTTGTGAACGCTGCTGACGGCCCCATGCCGCAGACCCGCGAGCACATTCTGCTTTCGCGTCAGGTCGGTGTGCCAGCTCTGGTTGTTTACCTGAACAAGGTTGATCAGGTTGACGATGAAGAACTGCTCGAGCTGGTCGAACTTGAAGTTCGTGAACTGCTGAGCGATTACGACTTCGACGGTGACAACATTCCGATCGTCAAGGGTTCGGCTCTGGCCGCTCTTGAGGGCCGCGATGACGAAATCGGCAAGAACTCCATCATCGAGCTGATGAAGGCTGTCGACGAGCACATTCCGCAGCCGGAGCGTCCAGTTGATCAGGCATTTCTGATGCCGATCGAAGACGTGTTCTCGATCTCCGGTCGTGGTACGGTGGTAACCGGCCGTGTTGAAACCGGTGTTGTGAACGTTGGCGACGAAGTTGAAATCGTCGGCATCAAGGACACCTCCAAGACGACCGTCACCGGCGTTGAAATGTTCCGCAAGCTGCTCGACAGTGGTCAGGCCGGCGATAACATCGGCGCTCTGATCCGTGGTGTCGGCCGTGATGACGTTGAGCGTGGTCAGGTTCTGGCCAAGCCAGGCACCGTGAACCCGCACACCGAGTTCTCGGCAGAGGTGTATGTTCTGTCGAAAGATGAAGGTGGACGTCACACGCCTTTCTTCGCCAACTACCGTCCGCAGTTCTACTTCCGTACGACTGACGTGACCGGCGAAGTGATCCTGCCTGAAGGCACGGAAATGGTGATGCCTGGCGACAATGTGACTATCGGCGTGAAGTTGATTGCTCCAATCGCCATGGATGAAGGCCTGCGCTTTGCTATCCGCGAAGGCGGTCGTACCGTTGGCTCCGGCGTTGTGTCGAAAATCACGAAGTAATCTTGCTGCGCCTCCGGGGGCAAGTGGATGAGAATGGGCTCGGCACTCATAACGAGTGTCGAGCCCTTTTTGTGTAGGCCTGGTTTCCAAACCTTTTGAAATGTGGGGATAGAGGTCAGTATTGAAAATTGGGGTAATTCGGGGGTTGCCAGTTTGCGCACTCCTCCGTATACGCGCCCCAACAGAGAGAGATTCGTCTCTCCCACAATGAATTTATCACAAGGCCGCCCGTTCCGGGAAACCGGGCAAAGCGGGGCGGGCCTTTTTATTTTGGCGGGTTTGAAATAACTCGCTTGGCTCTTTCGCATCGGTAGACGGAATTATGGACGCACAGAATATTCGTATTCGCCTCAAGGCCTTCGATCACCGCGTGCTCGATCAGGCAACTGGCGAGATTGCGGACACCGCACGCCGCACTGGCGCGCTTATTCGTGGTCCCATTCCGATGCCGACGCGTATTGAGAAGTTCACCGTGAACCGCGGCCCGCACATCGACAAGAAGTCGCGCGAGCAGTTCGAGGTGCGCAC
>JBASBA010000327.1:0-3846 GCA_049650885.1 Alteraurantiacibacter sp.
ACATATTCCAGCTGCGGCGCTCTGGGGTGAGTGAATCTGCCATCAGGTTGCGTCCGGCACGGCGTCCAGCACGTCGGCGATGATCTCCGCGATCTGTGCCGCGAGATACGGTGGAACGGCATTGCCGACCTGATGATACTGCGCGGTTCGCGGCCCCTCAAAGCTGTAGTTGTCGGGGAAGGTCTGGAGCCGCGCCGCTTCCCGCACCGTGAGACTGCGACACTGCGCCGGGTCGTAATGGATGAAGTAGTGTCCGTCTTTCGAGATGTGTGACGTGATCGTCGTGGCCACCTTATCGGGGAGCTGAACGCGAAACCGGTCAGAGAACATCTTACCGGTCCGGCCAAGCTCGACATTCTGATGAGCGGGCAGCAGCGAATTGGGAAAGTCGTACAGTTTGGGGGTTTTGCCCGATACATCGGCGAATATCGAGGCGAAGCGGTAGCGCCGCAAATCGGATGCCATGTGGCCTCGCGCCTCGTGTGAAGTGAGCACATTAAGATTTGGATCGTGCAAGCGGCGAAGCGTCGGATGCGTGTCGATCCGGGCGCTGAGGTAATCGGTCGACGAACTTTCGGTCGGACTGTCGGACGCTCTCTTCGCCTGCCGCTCAATCTCGCACACGATGTCGCTGCTGAATACTGAACCGTTAAGCTGACGTCTGATTTCAGAGGGTGAGAGCTTGGCGATTTCACCGCGCCACCGCTCAACGCTGTCTCCGCCTTTTGAAAGGCTGCTGCGCAGAGAGGGCAGACCTTCAATCGTCTGACGCACCGTCGGTGGTGAATGAGGACGGAGACGTCCCGGTCGAATGTTCAGATCGTTGCGTATACCGACGATAAACATTCTATGCCGCGCCTGAGGCACGCCGTAGTCTTCGGCGCGCACCAGGAAGAGGCGCGGATCGACCTCGCCACTGGGCAGTTCTTCCTCTGAAAGAGAATACAGCCTGTAACCGAGTCCGTTGGCCGAATTGCCGACAGCCTTTTTGGGGCTGGCCAGATCACCCACGATCCGGTTGATGATGGGCTCACCGCCGATTTTTGCTGAAAGAAGCCCTTTGACGTTCTCCATGACGAACACGGGCGGGTGATGATCGACGATGATCTTGAGGTATTCACGATAAAGGAAGTGGCGCTCGTCCTCCTCAAAGTCGCTCCTACCCATCATCTTTGAGCGGCCTACCAGCGAATATGCCTGGCAAGGCGGCCCCCCTACAAGCGCCCAGCGGGAGGAGTTCGAGAGCCTCTCTCCAATGGTTTTCCGCACCACTGCGTGATTTTCCGGACCGAGCGAAATTTTCAACGCGCTGCGCCGCGCGTGGGCGATCTCGTCAGGGTGCAGAGCGTAAAGATCCTCCTTCGAGATCTCGCGCCTCAAATATCTGTAATAATCGTCGGGGCATTGCCCATCTGGGAACTGGCGGATGAAATGGCGAAGGAGCAATGTCTGGTAGGAAAACTCATCCTGTTCAATGGCAGCAACGCTTTCAAAGCGCGGTCCACCATGAGCCCCCGGATGGGAGGCAAAGCCCTCGCCCAGTCCGCCCGGACCCGCGAACAAATCTATGACAGGAAATGCTTTTGAAGCCTGCGACATGCATACTCTGCGTTCGGTAGAGGACAACGCAGCGCTCAGAGTGCAGCGGACCGCCGGGCGTCGTCGCGAAGCTCCTTATACGGCGCTACGTTGATTTCCCCTTCGCGCTTCCTCGCCTGCGCGATATCGTAACTGTTCTGCATCCGCATCAGCGTATCCATCGATACGCCGAACGCCTTCTCGATCCGCAGAGCCATTTCGGACGAAAGCTGCGAATGCTCGTTGAGCAAGGTCGATAGTGTCGCGCGCGTGACGCCCAGAACCTGCGCCGCAGCCGTTACCGAAAGGCCGAGCGGCTCGATAATCTCCGACTTCACGAAGCCGCCCGGATGCGCGGGGTTCTTCATGCGGATGCCTGCGATTGCATTCATGGCTACCTCCTAGTGGTAATCTTCATAATCGAGGTCGATGATCTCGATCTCTTCCCGGTCGATGCGGAATGTCATCCGCCAATTCTTCGTGACGAACAGGCTCCACGTTCCTTTGCGGTCGCCGGTCAGCATGTGTGCTTTCCAGCTAGGCACAGTGCGCAGCTCGTTCTCACGCTCCATATCCTGGAGGAAGGAAACGATGCGCTGCACCTTGGTGACCACTGCGGGCTGCAATCCGCTGGCGTCGTCCTTCTCGATGAAGCGCCGCAACCCTTTGTGGATCACGTTCCTGATTCGCATGACTGTTCCTATCGATTCATCTGTTCGGCGTCAAGTGACACTATACAATGTTGGCCGCCGCGCGCCGCTTTCTCTGCGCTGCAATTCGCTGCACCGGAGAAACTCTTTTCTCGCGGAGGGAAACGGTCAATTTCATCGCAGGGAGTGTCATCAACCGCCAAGCAATGGAATTACGAACATGCCAGAACCAGACCGTATCATCCGCCTCAAAACCGTCCTTCATCGCACCGGACTGTCGCGCTCGACTGTCTATCGCAAGATCGCCGAAGGGACGTTCCCGCCGCAAATACCGATCAGCGTTCACGGCGCTGGCTGGAGCGAAGCGGAGATCAACCGCTGGGTTGCCGATCCGCCTGCTTATCGGGTCGCCAATGCCCGGAACGAGTTTGACTTCGACTAGGCCGGGGCAGCCCGACCGTGCGGCCCTGATCATGCCGATCTGCTGATGGGCAAAATGGCCGCGCCGTCGCGAAGCATGTCGAGATGATCGCTCCACCATTGGTGCATGGCTACGCGCTCGTCCCAATAGCGGCCTCGATTGTAGATCGCGCGAACGCTGTTTGCATCGGCATGGGCAAGCGACCTTTCAATCGCGTCCGGTGACCATTTGCCGCTTTCGTTCAGGAACGTCGACGCGGTGGTCCGCAACCCGTGCGCCGTCACTTCTCCCGCTGCGTAACCCATTCGGCGGAACGCCTGATTGACGGTGTTCTCGCTCATTGGACGCCTTGAGGTATGGAAGGCCGGAAAAACAAAACCGTCGGGACCAGTGAGAGCAAAAAGCTCTTTCAGATATGCCAGTACCTGCCGGGACAGCGGGACTTGGTGAGGGCGGCGCATCTTCATACGCTCGGCGGGAATTTTCCAAACCGCGTTGTCGAGTTCGAATTCCGACCATTCCGCCATCCGCAACTCGCCAGGCCGTGCCATGGCGTGGGGCGAAACCTGCATGGCAAGGCGGGTGATCGCGTGTCCCGTATAGGCGTCTATCGCGCGCAGAAGCTCGCCCATCTGCCGGGGATCAAGAATTGCCGCGTGATGCTTAACCTTCGGTACGATAAGCGCGCCGCGCAGGATTGAGCTCGGATCGGTCTCGCCGCGCCCGGTAGCAACGGCATAGCGGAAGACCCGTCCGGCAAAAGACCGGCAACGCCGCGCCGTCTCATGTTTCCCCTGCGCCTCGATGCGCTTCAGCGCGGCCAAGAGGTCGACAGGCTTGATGTCGGCAACCGGAAAAGTCCAGATCAGCTTGAGCTGTTCAAGAAGCCAGTTGGCTTTTTGGGTCGTCGCTTCCGATTGCCCCTCAGCGACCCGCTTGTCGATGTACTCTCTGGCTATCTCTGCAAAGGTGTTCGCCGCGCTGAACGCAGCGACGAGCTTTTCGCGTTTCCGCTCGGCAAGTGGATCAGCGCCCGCGTCCAACTTGCTTCGCGCTTCATCGCGCCGCTTCCGCGCTTCCGCCAGACCGACGTCGGGATAGCGGCCAAGCGCCAGCCGCTTCTGCTTTCCCATATAACGATATTTGTAGCGCCACAGTTTTGAGCCGTTCGGATGCACCTCTACATAGAGGCCGCGA
>JBASBA010000328.1:0-6100 GCA_049650885.1 Alteraurantiacibacter sp.
AGACAATGGTGAAATTGCGCGATTGCAACGTAGCCCACCAAGTGCTGGTGATTGGTGAGGGCCCGGCGAAAAGCTTTTTTGCAGAAAAGGTGCCCGAAGCAAAATTCGTCGGCTTCCAGCAGGGCACCGATCTTGGCCGTGCGGTGGCCAGCATGGATGTTTTGCTGAACCCGTCGGTAACGGAAACATTCGGTAATGTTACGCTGGAGGCGATGGCCTGCGGCGTGCCGGTGGTGGCGGCGGATGCAACGGGTGCCTCCAGCCTGGTGATTGACGGGGAGACGGGATACCTTGTGCCTCCACGCGACATTGCAGCCTACTCTGAAAGGCTCGCCGCCTATTCCACCGATCCTCAACTGCGGCAGGCACATGGGCAGGCCGGTGCAAAGCGCGCCAATGCGTTCGATTGGGATACGATCAACGGCGCAGTTGCCGACACCTATCTGCGCCTGATCGATCAGCGCAGTCGGGGCACGGCTGGCTCAGCGTAAAACGCGCTTGCGTGACATTGCCATCGCGTAAATCAGGATAAGCAGTTGGATAACACCCAGCACGATTGTTGAAATCATGCCCAGGCCGCTCGTCATGCTGGCCGGTGCCGCGCCCGAAAACTGGTAAAATGTCGCGGCAACGAAACCGATCAGTCCCAACAGCAACGCGAAAACGGCAAACCGACTTTTCAACAGCAGGAGTATCGCGCCGATCAGCGCCAGCCATACGCCAATTGCCCACGCAGCCTCGAACCATACCGGCGCGGTTTCGAAATAGGCCAGTTGTTCAAGAGTGTAACTTTCCAGATAGACCGCATTATCTGTCTGCATCATCAGGTAGTTATAACAGCCGCCGCCGTAAAACAGCAGCGCCAGAATACCAACTACCCAGAAATGCCAAGGTGTGTGAGGTTTGTTGATAGGCATATGAGATCTCCCCTGTCACGCTGAGTGTTACCACATTTCATTGCAACAGGGGAGATGCTCAGTCCTTCAAAGGCGCTCGATCTTGCGGGCCAGTTCGTCAATCAGATCGACGACCTGTTCCTTGTCCATATCTTTCAGTCCGCCGTTCGATGCCTTGTTCTTCAACACCGAGCCCAAGTTGCCCATCGCGCGAAAAAGTTCTGACGATCCCGTAGGGCGTGCCCGCTCGCGCTTGCGACCCAGCCGTTGCCACAGATCTTCCAACTCGTCTTTCCGCTCTTCCAGTTCGGCAAGACCGGACGTGGTTGCCTGAAACAGCTTCTTGGCATCGTCGCTGTCCTTCTCGGCTATCACACCTTCGTCGGCCAGCATCTGCAATGTCGGGTAGATCGTACCGGGGCTTGGGGAATAGGATCCCGCCGTCATTTCCTCCAGGGCCTTGATCAATTCATAACCGTGGCGCGGGTCCTCTGCCAGCATGGCCAGCAGTACCAATCGCAATTCTCCCGGGCCGAACAGGCGGCGCCTGCGTGGCCCTTCCTCACCGTGCGACCGGCGTTGCTCCCTCTGCCGGCCCTTGCCGCTTTTCGCGAACAGGCCGCCAGGTCCGAACATGCCGTCCTTTCCGAATGGGCCATCCCTGCCAAACGGGCCGTCCTTGCCAAACGGGCCGGCTTCGCCAAACAGGCCGTCCGTGCCGAAAAGATCGTTGGTGCCATAGGCTCGTCGGCGATAGCGGCTTGAACCGCGATCGCCTTGCCCATCGTCGCCGTCAGTGATCTCCACTTCAATATCGACGTCGAAGTCTTTTCCCTCGGGGAAATCGTCCGTCTGGCCCTCGATGTCTTCAGGTTCGACAATATCTTTGCCTACGCGCGCACTGCTCCGACGTGAAGCGGAGCCACTCCCCCTCTTGCCCGGTTCCGGCGATCTGGGCGACTTCCTGTTATCCTTGCTCATACATGCTCTCCACTAGGTCCCACGATTCCTAAGATATATCTTAGTGCTATCTTAACAAGATGCGGTGAAAAATTTGGGTTGCCGCTCTACTTCGGACAGCCGGAGGCGCTACATAGGCCCCATGGCCGATCTATTTGCCGACGATGCCCCGCAATCCGCACCCGTCGCGGTAAGTGACGATGCGCCCCTAGCGGATCGCCTGCGTCCGCGAGACCTTTCCGAAGTCATCGGGCAGGAGCATATCACCGGACCCGAAGGCGCAATCGGTCGGATGGTGGGCGCCGGAAAGCTATCCAGCACGGTATTGTGGGGCCCGCCCGGCACGGGCAAGACAAGCATCGCGCGCCTTCTCGCCGCAGCGGTGGGCATGCGTTACGAAGCCGTCAGCGCCGTTTTCAGCGGCGTGGCCGACCTGAAAAAGGCATTCGCCGCCGCCGAAAAGGCGCAACAGGCCGGGCAACGAACCTTGCTTTTCGTGGACGAGATCCATCGGTTCAACCGCGCGCAGCAGGATGGCTTTCTCCCGTTTGTCGAGCGCGGGCTGGTGACCCTGGTCGGCGCGACGACGGAGAACCCTTCGTTCGAGCTCAACGCTGCATTGCTGAGCCGGGCACAGGTGCTGATCCTGCACCGGCTGGATGCAGAGGCGCTGACCCGGCTGATTGACCGTGCGGAGCAATTGGAAGGCCCCCTCCCCCTCACCCCGCAGGCACGCGATGCCCTGATTGCTTCTGCCGATGGTGACGGCCGGTTTCTGCTGAACCAGGCGGAAACATTGTATGCGGCCAACATCAAAAAGCCGCTGGATCCTGCGGCGCTGGGCCAGTTCCTGCAGCGGCGCGTGGCCGTGTACGACAAGGACCGTGAGGGGCATTACAACCTGATTTCCGCGATGCACAAGGCGGTTCGCGGTTCCGATCCGCAGGCAGCGCTGTATTATATGGCGCGGATGCTGGTGGCGGGTGAGGAGCCGCTGTTCGTTGCACGGCGGCTGATCCGCATGGCGGTGGAGGACATCGGCCTCGCCGATCCGCAGGCCTTGCAGCAATGTCTGGCGGCAAAGGATGCCTATCAGTTCCTGGGCAGCCCGGAGGGTGAGCTGGCGCTGGTGCAGGCATGTATCTACATCTCCACCGCGCCCAAATCCAATGCCGTCTACAAGGCGCAAAAAGCCGCTTTCAAGAACGCGAAGGAGACCGGCAGCCTGATGCCGCCGATGAACATCGTGAACGCGCCGACAAAGCTGATGAAGGATGTCGGTTACGGCAAAGGCTACCATTACGATCACAATGCGGAAGGCGGCTTTTCCGGCGACAATTACTGGCCGGAAGAAATGGACCCGCAGACCTATTACGAGCCTGTTGAGCGCGGCTTTGAGCGAGAGATTTCCAAGCGCCTCGATTATTGGGACAAATTGCGAGCCGGGCGGGATTGAAGCATTTTTCGCATTTCACCGCGATCGACTGGTCGGGCGCGGTTGGTTCACATCACAAGGCGATTGCAGTGGCAGTCGCCGATGCGCAAGGCGGCCCGCCGGTGCTTGTCGTGCGCGAGAAGGGCTGGCGCCGGGAAAAAGTATTGGCCCTGCTTCGTGACGATTTGCCGCCCGCCACGCTGGTGGGCCTGGACCTGGGCATTTCACTGCCCTTCGCGGATCGGGGCGCATTCTTCCCCGGATGGCAGGACAGCCCGCCCGATGCCCGATCGCTGTGGAGGCTGATTGAACGGATTTGTCGCGACGATCCACATCTGGCTGCCAGCAGCTTCGTCGATCATCCGCAGGCCAGCGCATATTTCCGCCGACACGGTGGCCGCGAGGGGCCGCAATTTGGCGGAGGACGCGGTCGGTTCCGCGTGACCGAAATCGAGCAGGCGAAGCTTGGCTGCAAACCCTATTCAAACTTCAATCTCGTGGGCGCGGCACAAGTGGGCAAGTCCAGCCTCACCGGAATGCGCATGTTGCACGCATTGCGGGGGCATGTGCCGGTTTGGCCTGTCGATCCACTTTCAGACCAGGGATCGACAATCGTGGAAATTTACACATCGCTTGCCGCCATTGCTGCAGGGCGCAGCGCATCGCGGGCCAAGATGCGCAGTTTCGAGGAATTGAACACCGCGCTTGCCAATCTGCACTGTCCGCCGGTGGAGGGACACGGTGCGATTGACGATCATTCCAGCGATGCGCTGGTTACCGCCGCGTGGCTTCGCAAGGTGGCGCATGATCCGGCGCTGTGGTCGCCCCGCGCCATGAGCGAAGAAATCGCGCGAACCGAAGGCTGGACCTTCGGCGTTCCTTGAGCGGCAACCCTAGCGGCGGCGCATCGCCCTGATTTCCTCGACCCTTGGATCGAAGGATGCGACGGCGGGCTCCTGCGCCGTAAGACGCGCTTCTCCTGTCGCTGCGAACCGCTCCTCCGGCTTTTCGGCACCCAGTTTGCGGATCGTTTCAAGGTTCTCCTCCCGAACCATGTCCGGAATAAGAAAGGCATCTATCAACCACCAGAACGCCAGGGGAATAATGCCCACGACAGAAAGGCACATCAAAAGCTGCACGATGGCGCTGCGCGTATGGCCGAGATAGAAGCGGTGCGCGCCCAGAAAGCCGAGGAAAAACCATAACAGGAAGCTTGCGCCGGTCGACTTGCGATGCGCCTCGAAAATCAGGTGTTCCTGAGTGCGGGAATCCATCGAATACTCCATTTGTGTCCCAAGGGGATAGAAGCACAAAGCGGCTGTAGTTTCAAACGGCACTTTTTCGGGAATTTGCAATCATCGGTCTGCACCCACTTGCCATCGCGAACGGTTTCAGACAAAGGAGCCAGCGCCCGATTGGTAAGCCGGTTTAGCTCAGTTGGTAGAGCAGTTGATTTGTAATCATCAGGCCGAGGGTTCGAATCCTTCAACCGGCACCATTCCCCGCGATAGTTTCACAGCAAACCGCGAAAATTCCCATCCACCCAAGCCAGTCCGAATCGCAAAGCTGATTATCGCCCTACGGCGATATAGGTAAAACCCTGTCGTTCCACATCGCTGCGGCTGTAGAGATTGCGCAGGTCCACCAGCAGTGGCTTGATCAGCAGGCTTTTCACCCGGTCCAGATCCAGCGCGCGGAACGTGTCCCACTCGGTCACGATCACGGCGGCATCCGCACCGTCCATCGCTTCGTACGGGCCATCGCAATAGGTGATGTTGTTCAGCACCTTTGCCGCCTGGTCCATGCCTTCGGGATCGAAGGCCTTCACGGTAATGCCGGCATCCTGCAAGGCCTGCACCACGCTGATTGCCGGGCTGTCGCGCATGTCATCGGTATTGGCCTTGAAGGTCAGCCCCAGCACCGCCACAGTCCTGCCGTGCTGATCCCCGCCGCCAAGCGCGTTGATCACCTTGCGGCCCATGCCGCGCTTGCGATTGTCGTTGCTGGCCACAACGCTTTCCACGATGCGCAGCGGGCTTTCGTAATCCTGTCCGGTCTTCAGCAGCGCCAGCGTATCCTTGGGAAAGCAGCTGCCGCCATAGCCCGGACCCGGCATCAAAAAGCGATTGCCGATACGGCTGTCGAGGCCAATGCCCTTGGCCACATCGCGCACATCCGCGCCCACCTTTTCGCACAGATCGGCAATCTCGTTGATGAAGCCGATCTTGGTGGCAAGAAATGCGTTGCCGGCATATTTGGTGAGTTCCGCTGCACGGCGGCTCATCACCACCAGCGGCGATTCATTGCGGGTGAGCGGGCGATAGATTTCCTGCAAGACAGTTTCTGCGTGATCGTCATTCACGCCGATCACCACGCGGTCGGGCCGTTTGAAATCGTCGATCGCAGCGCCTTCGCGCAGGAATTCGGGGTTGGAGGCGACGGAGAATTCCAGCTCCGGCGCTTCCTCGCGGATGATGCGCTCCACCTCGTCGCCCGTGCCCACCGGAACGGTAGACTTGTCGACCACCACCACGCCTGCCGGCAGCAGCGGGGCCATCTCGCGCGCGGCGGCGTAAACGTAGGACAGGTCCGCATGGCCATCGCCCCGGCGGCTGGGCGTGCCCACCGCGATAAACACCGCCTCTGTGCCGGGCAGCGCCTTGGGCAAGTCGAGCGTGAAGGACAGGCGACCCGCCTCCACGTTCTTTGCCACCAGTTCATCCAGACCCGGCTCGAAAATCGGGATCTCGCCGTTCAGCAGCGCGTCGATTTTCGACTGATCCTTGTCGACGCAGATCACCTCGTGACC
>JBASBA010000329.1:0-6124 GCA_049650885.1 Alteraurantiacibacter sp.
ACCGAGATCGGCTGTCGCCAGATTGGCAAGCCTTCCGCGATATTGCCATGCCACCAGCTTTGCAGCACCGGATGAAGTTCTGCCATCGGGTTGGCCGCGCACGGCCCGAGCGAGGCCTTGGCCAGCAGCAGGCACACCGCCCCCATCAGTGCCAGAGCGGCGAACCGCCCCTGCACACGGTCTTGCCACGGCAGCGCTTGAACAAGGGCTGATATTGCCGCAGCCGCCGCGAACGTGGCCATGTGACCTGGCAGCAGAACATCGCAATACGCCACCCCCGCAGGGCCGCGCGTCGCGAGAGACAGCGCCGCAGACGAAATTGCCAGCGCGCCCAGGAACCACGGCAGCAGGGCCCGCTCACCGAAGCAGTATCGCAGGCCATACAGCCCGGCCAGAACAGCCAGCAGCGGCAATCCTTCCAGCGAGATCACCACCCAGGCAGCGCCGCAGATGCCGCACACCACCGCGCTCCACCGGCTGTCGCGGATCAACAGCGATGCACAGATCAGCGCCAGAACGGCCTGCGGCGCGTGATGGTCTATCCGCATCGGTGCAAAATTGCCGGGAAGCAGCGGAAAAAGCGGCAGGATCACCAGTCCGAAAGCCAGCGCCAGCGGCGCGAAATCCAGACGCAGCATGATGGAGCGCAAGACAAACAGGGCAGGAAGCAGCCACAATAGTGGCACCAGTGCCATCGCCGCAGTTTCACCCAACACGATGGCAAGTGCTGCCAGCGGCAGGTCCACCAATCGCGACCAGTGCATGGAAAACCCATCGGGCGGGTTCATGCGATACTGGGTCACATCCCAGAAATCCTGCCCGTCCAGCCAGCTGCGCACCTGCAGCAGGCGGGTCCAGTCATCCGGGCCAACAGGCTCCCACCCCAGCAGCGGCTGGATTGCCAGACGCACGAGGCAATAGGCCAACCATACGACCAGAACCGCCACTGGCGTGCGCACGAGGCGGTGCCATGCTAATTCCCGCTCACCCATCGCTGCGCAGCCCTAGCGGAACACCACGCGGCTGCGCAGAATCCAGGTGGCGACGAAGCTGACGGCAATGGCCAGCAGCTTGGCCAGTCGAGGATCGATCCCGCTGGTTTCGCCAGCCCAGACTATGGCTGTTGTCAGCGCCAGGCCGACCAATGCGGAAATAACGAACATCGTCTTTTGCCGCGTGCGCGCGGCGCCGCGTTCCGCGACATTGCCGATAAACACCGCGCGGCTGCTCATCAGCCAGTGCGCTGCAATGCCAAGGCAATAGCCGACTGCGGAGGCACCTGTGGCCCACATGCCAACAGAAAGCAGCGCAAGAAAAGTCCCCACGTCCACGGCCAGTGCGCCAATGCTGGCCAGCAAGTAGCGGACAAGCCGGACATCAGTCAGCCGGGTGATGATGGGCATCACCTGTCAGGCTGCCTTCTGGTCGCTGGAGGAAACACGCTCCGGAACATCGCGTATGGAGGACAGTGCAGCGGCCTGGTCCTGCGTTACGGCCCTCCGGCCTTCCGGCAGCGCCTTGTCCGCACCTTCGTCGCCAGCTTCGTGATATTCGGCGTCTTCGTTCACGCGCCAGGTGTCGTAGATACGTTCGCCTGCCAGGATGTTCTCCACCGTCAGCATGGCTGTCATCATGGCGTGATCCTGGTTGTTGTACCGGTGCATTCCGTTGCGGCCGACGAGGTGAAGCGAAGGGTATTTCGCTTCCAGTTCGGCGCGCATGGCCTCCACATTTGCAGCATAATCCTCGTCATAGACGGGATAGGCCTTTTCCTGTCGCACCACGACGCCGCCCACCACCTTGTCAGGCGAGACGAGGCCGAGGATGTCCATCTCCTTTTTCGCCAGCTCGACGAGATCGTCGTCGTCCATCGACCACAAACCGTCACCCTGGAAGCAGAAGTATTCCAGCCCCACGCAGGCAACATCCTCGTCCGGCACCATTTCGGGGGACCAGCTGCGGAAGTTCTGCACGCGGCCAACCTGCACCTTGGAATCGTGGATGTAGATCCAGTTATCCGGAAACAGATCTTCCGATTTGATCATCAGCGCCACGGTCAGGAAGTCGCGATATTTCAGATTGGTCGCTTCCATCGTGGATTCAGGCAACGGATGCATACGCGCCGATAGCTGGCGCATGGGTGCAGAACTGATCGTGTCCTTCGCGCGGATGGTGATCTCGCGGCCATCCTCGTCGCTGGCCGTCATTCGCCAGCCGCCGTTGCCATCCGCAGCAAGCTGCTTCAGCGCATGGCCCATGATAACCTGGCCCTTTCCGGTAGCAAGGATCTTGTCGCGCGCGGCCTCCCACATCATGCCGGGGCCAAGGCGCGGATAGCGGAAGGTTTCCAGCAGGGTCTTTGCCTGCGTGCCGCTGCCATCGTTAAGCTTGTTGAGGCCAAGCGATCGCTTCAGCCCGTCGACCACGGCGCCCCACAGCGACAGACCCTTGATCCGCTGTGCGGCCCAGTCTGCGCTCATCTCGTCGCAGGGCATCCCCCACACCTTCTCGGTATAGGTCTTGAAAAATATCGAATACAGTTTCTTGCCGAACTGGTTGCTGGTCCAGTCTTCGAAACTGCGTATCTCGCGCTTGGGCAGCACTTTCGCCTTGGCATAGCTCAACATACACATCGCGCTGCGCCAGATGCCGAGATTCCACAACGCCTCGAACGCGCGCAGCGGGTAGGAGTAGAACTTACCCTCGTAATAGATACGGCTCATGCGGGGGCGCTGGATGAAATCGTCGGGCAGAATCTCGTTCCACAGGTCCACCACCGCCGCGCTTTTGGAAAAGAAGCGGTGGCCGCCGATGTCGAAGCGATAGCCCTCGTGCTCCACCGTGCGGCTGATGCCGCCGACATAGGTCGCGTCTTTCTCGATGATGGCCACCGTCTTGCCCTGCTGTGTAAGCAAGTATCCCGCCGTCAGCCCGGCGGGCCCGGCACCGATAATGGCCACATCCACCGCTATCTCGCCCTTGGCGGATTGGCTGTTGGGATAGGATGAAATCTGCATGCGTGCCCCCGGTTATTCGTCCTGACCGGGAGTGAAGGAAAATGGTTATGGGGTGGTTAACAAGGCTGCTGCAAAGGGCGTTCCTGCAACTCCACATCGTGCTGCAGGTCCGCCGCAATGCGCGCGAGATCACCATACTGATAAGTGTCTTCGAAAATCAGCCCGCAGCTTCCGTGCTTGCGCCACCTGACCTTGGCAAAGGTTTCGGGCAGGCCCTTGGCAGAAATCTTCACGCGCTCGTCTATCGAGAAGCGGCAGGAGCAGGTGATCTTCGCACCCTGTTGTGACAAGTCGGTAATTTCCACCGCCTCGTTTCGACCGTCCAGCGTGGCAACTCGCGCGTCTGCCGCAAGGTTAAGGCGTATTGCACGCTTGGAAAACCGGCTGGGGCTTTCGATGATACGCATGATATCGGCCTCGTTCGCGAAGCTGAAGCCTGCGCGATCCTCGTCCTGCCACACCATTATCAGTTGGTGCGTGTCACCGTTCTGCAATTCCACCGTGATGCTTTTTGCAGCCGGCAACGGGTTGAATATGCGCACACTGATGCCGGTTTCGGAAACATCGCGGATTACGCAGAGAAATTCACCCTTGTCCGTCACCAGCTTTGCCGCGCGGATAAGCAGCGTGAAACGCTTGGCCACACGCTGTTCCGGCTCGCTGCCCAAAGCCAGGCCGGCTGTGTCAGGCATGGCTCCGGTTCTCAAAGCATTTTGCATACGATCCCCAAACTCTATCATTGGGCGTTCCGCGCCCAACTCCCTGTGAAACAAGCCTAAGTCTTACCGGCCCGCTCTTTTTGGATATATTAAAGTTGGGTACGCAAAGCCCTGCATGGATTGGTTAACCAAATAACAAATTTTATCGCCGGGTGCAGGTGCGAGTGGGCAATATGCTGGTGCGGGCGGCGGGACTCGAACCCGCACATCACAAAGGACAGGGGATTTTAAGTCCCCGGCGTCTACCATTCCGCCACGCCCGCCAAGCGATCTGCGAATCCCGCGCTGCCTACCCTTGCGACGCGCGCTTGCCAATTGGCTGTTGCGTTTCAACCCCCAACTCGCGCACTCTAACAATCGTTACGGAGAGAGTCGCCGAGCATATGAGCGCGAATATAACCGCAGGGGAATACGACTTTGTCGTCATAGGTGCCGGATCATCCGGCGCTGCTGTCGCCGCGCGTTTGGGGGAGGATCAGGCCTCCACGACATGCGTGCTGGAGGCGGGCGGATCGGGTGGCCACCCTTTTATTCAGGTACCCAGCCTAGTTGCCGCTGCCATCGGGCGGTAAGAAACCAATTGGCGCTTTGCCACCGTGCCGCAATCCGGAATGGCGGGGGCGAGATACCGGTGCCGCGCGGCCGCGTGGTGGGCGGATCGGGTGCGATCAACGGCATGGTGTATTTCCGCGGCCATCCCGCCGATTACGATGACTGGGCCGATGCCGGATGCAAGGGATGGTCCTACCGCGAGGTGCTGCCCTATTTCACCCGTACGGAGCATAACGAGAATTACCCCGGCAGCGTGTTTCACGGCAGGCAGGGGCCGATCAACGTCAGGCTGGTCGAAAATCCCAACCCGTTGAATTTTGCTTTCATGGATGCGCTGGGATCGCTGCAATTTCCCGCCTGCCCCGATTTCAACGGCCCGGACCCGGAAGGCTATGGCAGGCGGCAGGGGCTGATCCGCAACGGACGGCGCGAAAGCAGCGCCACCTGTATGCTGCACCCGGCAATGGCGCGCGGCAACATCCATGTGCAAACAGATGCGCGCGTCGCCCGCATTATCATAGAGGATGGCCGGGCCACCGGCGTGGAACTGATTGATGGCAGCGTGATCCGCGCCCGCCGCGAAGTGGTGCTGAGTGCCGGCACGGTGCAAACCCCGCATATCCTGATGCTGGCAGGTATTGGCCCTGCCGCGCATCTGCGCGAACACGGTATCGATGTTGTTCACGATTCAGCGGGTGTCGGCGGCAATTATCACGATCACGTGGCCAGCCCCATCCATGTGGAGACCGCCGACACCACCAGCTATGGCATCAGCTGGAAAGTCCTTCCCCGCGATATCCTTCACGGCATCCAGTATCTGTTTACCCGCAAGGGCCCGCTGGCTGGCAATGTGTTTGAGAGCGTCGCCTTTTTGCGCACAGATCCCTCGCTGGAACGCCCCGACGTGCAATTCGTGTTTCAACCGGCAAGGCGCCTCACCAACCCCAGGGTGCCGTTCCCGCTGGGCCACGGCTACACCATCAGTCCGGTAGCGCTGTATCCCAAGAGCCGGGGCACCATCCGGCTTGGCTCTGCCGATCCCGCGGCGGCGCCTGTCATCGATCCGCATCTGCTGGAACATCCCGACGATATACAGCCGCTGATCCGCGCGCTGAAAATCGCGCGGGAAGCCTTCGCCAGCCAGGCGTTTGCCAAGTATGACAGCACCGAAGTTGCTCCCGGGGCCGATGTGCAAAGCGATGCGGAGTGGGACGCCTATATTCGCGAAACCGGCTATACCGTCCACCATCCGGTTGGCACCTGCCGCATGGGCAACCCTTCCGATGCGGCAACCGTGGTAGACCCGCAATTGCGCGTAAAAGGCATCGAAGGCCTGCGCCGATTTCATCCTTGGAAAACCGCAGATGGAACCCGCGAGCTTGCCGCCGGAGAGCGTCGCGCGGTATAAATAGGGAGGGAGGCACCATGGCCAAGGAACACATCAGGAGCTGGCAGGTCGGCGATGTAAAAATAAGCCGCATCGTGGAGATCTGGGATTTCCAGGACGATATTCACATGGCCATGCCCGATGCAACGCCGGGAAAGGTGAAGGCACTTGACTGGCTGCATCCACATTACGCCACGCCGGAGGGGCGTATGCGGATGAACTTTCAGGCGATCGTGCTGCAGACGCCGGACCGCAACATCATGATGGACACCTGCATAGGGGCCGGGCGCGAACGGGAATACGAGGTGTTCACCGATCTGCCCGAAGGCTTCATCGAGGATATCGAAACGCTGGGTATCACGCGGGAGGATGTGGACACGGTCTTCTGCACCCATCTGAACTTCGATCATGTCGGCTGGAACACCTACAGGGATGCACAAGCCGGCGAA